>NZ_WTKW01000266.1:0-5903 GCF_011378745.1 Pseudoalteromonas sp. Z1A6 | reverse complement strand
CCCGCTATTATTTAGCGGGCCATTTTCTTTTTAACTACAAGCTTTACGCAGGCGTTAGACTGCTCTCGTAATCAAAGTGAATCTTCTTGTCTTTAACTGATACTTTAACCGTACCGCCATCAACGAGTTCACCAAACAGTATTTCGTTAGCAAGCTGCTTTTTAAGCTCTTCTTGAATAACACGTGCCATTGGGCGTGCGCCCATCGCTTTATCGTAGCCTTTATCAGCAAGCCATTCACGCGCTTTAGACGTAAGCTCAAGGTTAACCGATTTTTTATCAAGCTGCGATTGCAGTTCCACAATAAACTTATCAACCACCAGTAAAATAACTTCACGTTCAAGGTGATTAAACCAAATGATGTTATCTAAACGGTTTCTAAATTCAGGTGAAAATACTTTATTAATTGCACCCATTGCATCGTGCGTATGATCTTGCTCTGTAAAACCAATCGACTTACGCGTAGTTTCTTGAACGCCCGCATTGGTCGTCATTACAACCACTACATTTCTGAAATCGGCTTTACGACCGTTATTATCAGTTAACGTACCGTGATCCATTACTTGTAGCAAAATGTTGTAAATGTCTGGATGCGCTTTTTCAATCTCATCTAAAAGTACAACAGCATGTGGGTTTTTAATAACAGCTTCTGTTAATAAACCACCTTGCTCAAAACCAACATACCCTGGTGGTGCACCAATTAATCGGCTTATTGCGTGGCGCTCTACATATTCCGACATATCAAAACGAATAAACTCAACACCCATACACTTAGCTAGTTGTTTAGTTACTTCTGTTTTACCCACACCGGTTGGGCCTGCAAATAAGAACGACCCCACTGGTTTTTCTTCGCTCGATAAACCAGAGCGAGATAAACGAATAGCTGATGTAAGCGCATCAATAGATTGATCTTGCCCAAACACAAGCATTTTAAGATTACGGTCTAGGTTTTTAAGTGTTTCTTTATCTGTTGACGATACACTTTGCGCAGGAATACGTGCCATTTTAGATATAATTAGCTCTATATCTGCCACGCCAATGGTTTTTTTACGTTTAGAACTCGGTTGCAAGCGCTGGCTTGCACCCGCTTCGTCAATCACATCAATGGCTTTATCTGGCAAGTGGCGCTCATTAATATATTTAGCACTAAGCTCAGCGGCTGCTTTTAATGCTTTTTGAGTGTAACGAATACCATGGTGCTCTTCGTAACGCTCTTTTAAACCATTTAATATTTTAGTGGTATCGGCAACACTTGGCTCAAGTACATCAATTTTTTGGAAGCGACGTACTAATGCACGGTCTTTCTCAAAAATATTTTTATACTCGTTGTAAGTTGTTGACCCCATACAACGTAGCTTACCACTTGAAAGCAGTGGTTTAAGCAAGTTTGATGCGTCCATAACACCACCAGACGCCGCGCCGGCACCAATAATAGTATGTATTTCATCAATAAATAAAATAGATCCAGGCTCTGCTTGTAGCTCTTTTAATAAGCTTTTAAAACGCTTTTCAAAGTCGCCACGGTATTTAGTGCCCGCAAGCAATGCACCCATATCAAGCGAGTACACAACAGCATCTGCAATCACTTCTGGTACTTGCTTATTAACAATGCGATACGCTAAGCCTTCAGCAATGGCTGTTTTACCAACGCCCGCTTCACCAACAAGTAATGGGTTATTCTTTTTACGACGA
The DNA here is from genome assembly GCF_011378745.1 of Pseudoalteromonas sp. Z1A6. Taxonomy (NCBI): domain Bacteria; kingdom Pseudomonadati; phylum Pseudomonadota; class Gammaproteobacteria; order Alteromonadales; family Pseudoalteromonadaceae; genus Pseudoalteromonas; species Pseudoalteromonas sp. Z1A6. The sequence continues at coordinate 4,212 of NZ_WTKW01000266.1, read as the reverse complement.
CACAATACTTGTACCGTGCGCTCTACTTCGCTGTCGCGCCCAATCAGTGGGTCAATGTTACCTTCACGTGCTTGAACGTTTAAGTTTGTTGTAAAGCTGTCTAGCTTGCTTGCTTCTTCGTTTTGAACTTCTTGCACTTCATCATGAATATCGTCGCTGTCGTTGCCTAATTCATCATCAGCTTTAGAAATACCATGCGAAATAAAGTTAACGATGTCTAAACGCGATACATCATGCTTTTTAAGTAAATATACAGCTTGGCTTTCTTGTTCAGAAAAAATAGCGACTAGTACGTTTACGCCAGTAACTTCATTTTTGCCTGACGATTGCACATGGAACACAGCGCGTTGTAATACACGTTGAAAGCCAAGTGTTGGCTGAGTTTCACGTTCTTCTTCTAAATCTGGAATGACGGGTGTTGTTTCGTCAATAAATTCTAATAATTCGGTTTTTAAACCAGAAATATTAACACCACACGCGTTTAGGGCTTCTCCTGCAGAAGGATTATCTAACAGCGCAAGTAAAAGGTGCTCTACGGTCATAAACTCATGACGGCGAGTGCGCGCTTCACGAAACGCGGCATTTAATGTGAGTTCTAAGTCTTTGTTTAGCATTGGCAACCCCTTACTGAGATAATAATTTATACCACAACAATCGGATGTTTGATCACCCTAGATTGGTATTTATTCCTGCTCACAACTACAAAGCAGTGGATGCTCGTTATCACGCGCGTAGCGGTTAACTTGTTCAGCTTTAGTATGGGCTACATCGGCACTGTAAACACCGCATATACCCTTACCTTTTTCATGAACCTGAAGCATCACGTCGGTTGCTCTATCGCTATCCATATTAAAAAACGTCGTTAAAACTTCTATTACAAAGTCCATCGGCGTGTAGTCGTCGTTATTTAAAACAACTTTATATTTTCGCGGCGGCTGTAGCTTTTGCTTTTCACTGTCGCGAACTGTGTCGATAACACCTGAATCTTTCATACCACTCATAATTAAATATAGTCTTGTCTTTGTAACTCAAGCAAACTTGAATAAAAAATAAATAAAATGTTAAAAAAATAACTCAAAACACTTGACTGGTTGGCTAAATAAACTACAGTCAAACGTAGATTGATTAAACCTTAGTCAGTCTAGCAAATAATACAATTTAGAATAACTAAATTAGTCAACTTATTGAAGGATGTAGAAGTATGGCTTGCGGTAAAGTTAAATGGTTCAACAACGCTAAAGGTTTTGGTTTCATCGTAGAAGACGGCTGCGAGAATGATATTTTCGCTCATTACTCAACAATTGTAATGGACGGTTATAAAACGCTTAAAGCTGGTCAAGATGTAACATTCGAATTAGAACAAGGACCTAAAGGTCTACACGCTAAAAATATTGCCCCAGATGGTGACATTATTGAGTGACTATTGTTTTGTTCGACTAAAGCGAGTGACCTTTTAAGATCCTCGCTTAATTCCTTAAGCATACTAACTTATCTCTTCTCCCCTATTTATTGCCTCTTTTCATTCAAATTCAACCCTTTTCCTTGAATTTATTTTATATACCCCAATGTTCTAAGAGTTGATTGTTTAACTGCTTATTGGGCATGCTCAAACTCTAGCCCTTTTTATTTAAGCTTGTTACACTCTTGGTGCTAAAAATTGCGTATTAACGCAGCAACTAATCCAATTTGTCGCCTCTTATATATGTACTAGGCTAAAGGCTGATTTATTTTTGTTAATTTTTTAGCTATAAATACAATTCCAGTTCGTCAGGTGTGACTATTCTGCTTTTATAAAAGAGCAACGCTGAGTACCAACACCTAACAAACTATTCATTACGAGCGTACGTGTGCATTAATTCGTTTAATAATATGTACTCACTCATCAGTAATGATTTTCTTTGCATTGTTGAATAAGACCTTATCGGTCTACTATCTAGGAATGATGATGACATCAAAAATTATCTATACAAAAACGGACGAAGCTCCGGCACTAGCAACTTATTCGTTGCTACCGATCATCCAAGCATATACAAATGCGGCCGGTGTTGAAGTTGAAACTCGCGATATCTCATTAGCAGGTCGTGTAATTGCTAGCTTCCCTGATTATTTAACACCAGAACAACGCATTGGTGATGCACTAGCTGAACTTGGCGAGCTTGCTAAAACACCAGAAGCAAACATCATCAAATTACCAAACATCAGTGCATCTGTACCACAGCTTCGCGCTGTAATTAAAGAGCTTCAAGCACAAGGTTATGCACTTCCAGATTACCCTGTTGAACCTAAAAATGATGAAGAAAAAGCAATTCAAGCTGCTTACGACAAAATTAAAGGCAGTGCAGTAAACCCAGTACTACGTGAAGGTAACTCAGATCGTCGCGCACCAGGTTCTGTAAAAGAATATGCACGTAACAACCCACATTCAATGGGTGCGTGGAGCAAAGATTCAGAGTCTTACGTTGCAAGCATGAGCGAAGGCGATTTCTTTGGTTCAGAAAAGTCAATCACTGTTGATGCTGCCACTGATGTACGTATTGAACATGTTGCAACTAACGGCGACGTGACAGTACTTAAACAAAGCACGCCACTTTTAGCTGGCGAAGTTATTGATGCATCAAGCATCAGCGCTTCTAAGCTTCAAGCTTTCTTAGCTGCAGAAATTGATGCTGCTAAAGAAAAAGGTGTTTTATTCTCGCTTCACATGAAAGCGACAATGATGAAAGTATCTGATCCAATCATCTTTGGTCACGCTGTAAAAGTATTCTACAAAGATGTATTTGCTAAACACGGTGAGCTTTTTGAAGAGCTAGGTGTTGATGTAAACAATGGTTTAGGCGACGTATATTCTAAAATTCAAACATTAGACGATGCTAAGCGCGAAGAAATTGAAGCAGACATTCAAGCTGTTTACGCTAACCGCCCTGCTATTGCTATGGTTGACTCTGATAAGGGTATTACAAACCTGCACGTACCAAGTGACGTGATTATCGATGCGTCTATGCCTGCTGCAATCCGTTCAAGCGGTCAAATGTGGAATAACGATGGTAAATTACAAGACACGAGCTTTGTAATTCCAGATCGTTGTTACTCAGGTATTTACCAAGCAACTATCGATTTTTGTAAAGAAAATGGCGCGTTTGATCCAACTACTATGGGTAGCGTTCCAAACGTTGGCCTTATGGCTCAAAAAGCTGAAGAATATGGTTCACACGATAAAACGTTTGAAGCTAAAGCAGATGGTTCTATCCGTGTTGTTGATGCAAACGGTACTACATTACTTGAGCACAGTGTTGAGCAAGGCGATATTTGGCGCATGTGTCAGGCTAAAGATGCACCAATCCAAGATTGGGTTAAACTTGCAGTAAGCCGTGCACGCGCAACGGGCGTTCCAGCTATTTTCTGGTTAGACGAAAACCGTGCACACGATGCTGAGCTAATCAAAAAAGTAAATAAATACCTACCAGATCACGATACAGCTGGCCTAGATATTCAAATTTTAGCACCGCTTGAAGCAACATTGTTCTCATTAGCGCGTATTAAAGAAGGTAAAGACACTATTTCTGTAACAGGTAACGTTTTACGTGATTACCTTACAGATTTATTCCCAATTTTAGAGCTAGGTACAAGTGCTAAAATGCTTTCAATTGTTCCACTTATGAACGGTGGTGGCTTATTTGAAACTGGCGCGGGTGGTTCTGCACCTAAGCATGTTCAACAATTCGAAAAAGAAAACCACTTACGTTGGGATTCTTTAGGCGAATTTTTAGCACTTGCTGCTTCTCTTGAGCACCTTAGCGTAACGACGGGTAACAACAAGGCACAAGTACTTGCTGATACACTAGATAAAGCGACAGGCACTTTCTTAGCAGAAAACAAGTCTCCTTCACGTAAAGTGAAAGAAATTGATAACCGTGGTTCTCATTTCTTCCTATCTTTATTCTGGGCACAAGAACTTGCTAAGCAAAATGACGACAGTGAACTTAAAGCACAGTTTACTCAAATCGCTAGCGACCTTGAGTCTAATAAAGATAAAATCGTAAGTGAGCTTAACGATGCGCAAGGCCCTGCAGTTGATTTAGGCGGATACTTCCTACCTAATGACGATGCAGCGGTTAAAGCAATGCGTCCAAGTACTACATTTAACGATATTCTTGCTAAATTAGTATAAATATTAGTTTGAATTAAAAAGCCGCTTACTTGTAAAAGTAAGCG
>NZ_WTKW01000265.1:0-5944 GCF_011378745.1 Pseudoalteromonas sp. Z1A6 | reverse complement strand
AACCCGCAACATGTGCGGGTTTTTTTAAAGAGTTAAAGAGCTAATTACTTAGCAGCTTTTTTCTCTTTTTCTGCAGCGATTACTGTATCAGCAACGTTTTGCGGACATGCAGCGTAGTGTGAGAACTCCATAGAGAACTGACCACGACCAGATGTCATTGTACGTAGTGTACCGATGTAACCGAACATTTCTGATAACGGTACGTCAGCTTTAATACGGCTGCCTGTTAAACCAGCTTCTTGGTCTTTCATCATACCACGACGACGGTTAAGGTCACCGATTACGTCACCAACGTGATCTTCTGGAGTGAACACGTCAACATTCATGATTGGCTCAAGAAGTTGTGCGCCCGCTTTAGGGATCGATTGACGGAAAGCGCCTTTAGCAGCGATTTCGAACGCGATTGCAGATGAATCCACGGCATGGAAACCACCGTCGAAAAGTTCAATTTCAACGTCAAGTACAGGGAAGCCAGCTAGAACACCAGTACCCATCATTGACTTGAAGCCTTTCTCAACTGCAGGCCAGAATTCTTTAGGTACGTTACCACCAACAACTGATGATTTAAACGTGAAACCTGAAGCAACTTCGCCTGGCTTGATGCGGTAGTCGATTTTACCGAACTGACCAGAACCACCAGATTGTTTCTTATGCGTGTAGCTATCTTCAATTTCTTTAGTGATAGTTTCACGGTAAGCAACTTGTGGTTGACCAACAATAAGGTCTACGCCGTAAGTACGCTTAAGAATATCTACTTTGATATCTAAGTGAAGCTCACCCATACCTTTAAGGATAGTCTCGCCTGAATCTTCATCAGTCTCAACTTGGAAAGATGGATCTTCTGCAACCATTTTACCGATAGCAACACCCATTTTCTCATTACCGCCTTTATCTTTAGGCTGTACAGCAATCGAGATTACTGGAGTTGGGAATACCATTGGCTCAAGTGTTACTGGGTGCTTAGGATCACATAATGTGTGACCAGTTTGCACGTTTTTCATGCCTACGATAGCAATGATGTCACCAGCTTGTGCGCTAGTTAATTCGTTACGATCATCTGCTTGCATCTCAACCATACGGCCAACACGCTCAGTTTTACCAGTAAACGAGTTAAGGATAGTGTCACCCTTGTTTAGTTTACCTGAGTAAATACGTACGAATGTTAATGCACCAAAACGGTCATCCATTATTTTGAATGCTAACGCTTTGAAAGGCTCGTCAGTAGATACTACTGCGAACTCGCCATTTTCGTTACCTTCTTCATCCATAAGAGGTTGAGGATCAACTTCTGTAGGACATGGTAAGTAATCAACAACAGCGTCAAGAATAAGCTGCATACCTTTGTTCTTAAACGCAGAACCACAGTATGTTGGGAAGAAAGCAAGGTCACGAGTACCTTTACGGATACAACGTTTGATGTCTTCTAAAGAAGGTACTTCACCTTCCATGTAAGCTTCAAGTAGTGCATCGTCTTGCTCAAGGGCAGTTTCAACAAGCATTTCATAATACTCGTCAGTTTTATCTACCATGTCTGCAGGAACGTCTGTGATTTCGTAGTTTTCAGGAAGACCAGTGTCATCCCAAACGTATGCTTTTTTAGTTAAAACATCTACAACACCAACAAACTCATCTTCAATACCAATTGGTAAAGTCATGATTAGTGGAGTTGCGCCAAGTACTTTACGTACTTGCTCAGTTACACGGTAAAAATCAGCACCCATACGGTCTAATTTATTTACGAAGATAATACGTGCAACTTCTGAATCATTAGCATAACGCCAGTTAGTTTCTGATTGTGGTTCAACACCACCAGAACCACAGAACACACCGATGCCGCCATCTAGTACTTTAAGTGAACGGTAAACTTCAACTGTGAAGTCAACGTGTCCAGGAGTATCGATAACGTTAAAGCGGTGATCTTTCCAGAAACAGCTTACAGCCGCAGACTGAATAGTAATACCGCGCTCAGCTTCTTGTTCCATGAAGTCAGTAGTAGATTCACCATCATGAACCTCACCAGTTTTATGGATTTGACCAGTAAGCTTTAGGATACGCTCAGTAGTCGTGGTCTTACCCGCATCAACGTGCGCGAAAATACCAATGTTTCTGTACTTCGATAAATCTGCCATTAATTTTGCTCTTAATAAAGTCGATAAATTATTCCGCAGGAGTATAACATCACTTAAAGCGAACATCACCATACAAGCCGCTTAAAATGCAATCAATTCAACATATTTTTTTTATCGTCAGTATCTATTAAATATCAAACATAACAAAAAAAACGTAAGGCATTGAAATAGATGGAATTTAACATTTAAGCCTTAGGTACAAAAAGTTACTTCGCTATTTTATAGCAACGTTCAGGGCGGCCAATACTGCCATAACTTTGATCCGCTGTTAACTTACTGATTCAAGCAAATACTCCGAGTAACGGCGTGCTGTAGAGCGACTAACACCGACCAAGTCACCCATTTGCTGAGCGGTAAATGCGGTGGTTGCGTGCTTTATAAAAGCATAGTGTATTTTGCAAAGTAAAATGTGTGCCGAGCAATAAGACAAATAGCAAAGCTATTTTTAGAGATAATTAAATACCTTTATGCTTTCATTGTATTTATAACCTATGCATATAAATAATAAGCTAAATTGAGCTGAACTTATTCATTATCATAATTATAGATATAAATATGTGGATGGATTCAATTAACATCTCATTGTCAAAAAAGCCTAAATTTGGTACATTATTCCTTCAATAGTATTTATAAAAACAACTATAAGACCCTACAATGAAATGGAACTTCCTTCGACTCAGCTCTTGGCTAATTGCACTTACCTTATTAATTTCCTCTCATAGTATTTTTGCGCAGCAATATAAAATAGATAAACCAGCTAATTGGGTTAATACACATATTATTGAGCAACCCAAGCATTCCGACATAACCAAGGTACGTGACGGCACACTTTATTTGTTACTCGATAACCAATCCTATATACCGAGCAGACAAAAACAGCAACGCTATACGCGTTTGGTTATGAAAGCTTTAAATCAAAGTGGTGTTGATTATATAAGCCAGCTTAATCTTGATTTTGATCCAAGTTATGAGTCGCTAACACTAAACAGCTTAACGATTATTAGAAATAATGAGCGTATTGATAAGCTTGGCAGCGCGAGAATGACGGTTATACAAGGTGAATCTGAGTTAGCTGATCGTATTTATAATGGTAGCTTATCACTCAACATTATTATTGATGATATGCGCAGTGGCGACATACTTGATTACAGCTACACAGTGGCAGGTAGCAACCCTATATATGCTAATAAATTTAGTACAAGACGCACGCTAAACTGGTCGGTACCCGTAGTGCAACAAAATATGCGTGTACTTTGGGGTAAACAAACGCCTTTACATATTAATACAATAAACGGCACAGCAGATATTCAAGAAACGCTTAACAAATATGGCAAAGATTATTCTATAACTCTTTTTGAAGAACCCTTACTCGAGCAAAATTCTCAAACCCCAACGTGGTACGACCCATATACACAAGTTTACTTTTCTGAGTTTGACGATTGGGGTCAGGTAGTTAACTGGGCATATCCACTTTATCAATCAGCCATAGAAACCCCAAACAGCATTTTGGATGTAGCTGAAGAAATAAAAGCAAAACACACAAAAACATCAGACAAAATTGCAGCAGCACTGCGCTTTAGCCAAGACGAAGTTCGATATTTAGGGCTTGAAATGGGCACTAACTCGCATCAACCAACGTCAGCTTCAGAAACGCTTTCGCTACGATATGGCGATTGCAAAGATAAAACAGTACTGCTTATCTCGTTATTAAAAGCGATGGATATAGAGGCCTTCCCTGCGCTAGTTGATACAGAGGAAACCAAACGTTTAAAAGAACTTCCACCTTCTGCAAGTGTATTTAATCACGTAATTGTTACGCTTAAACAAAACGGAAAACGCTACTGGCTCGATCCTACGGTTAGCTACCAACGAGGTACTCTCGAATATTTAGCACAGCCTGATTATGGCTATGCCCTAATTATTGATAAAGGTGAAACCACTTTAACTTCAATGGCGCAAAAACCTGTACATACAAATGTATCTGTAGAAGATAACTTTTTTATTGCTGAAAAAGTATCTGAGCCATCACGTTTTGAAACCCAGTACACTTATGCTGAATTTGAAGCTATTAACCGAAGAAGCAATATAGCCAGCAGTGGTCTAAATAGCGTTGCTAAATCTTACTTCGAGTATTACCAAGGCTTTTTAAAGGGTCTATCAATCAATGAAGCAATGACTATTAGTGAACAAGAACAAAAGGGTAAACTAATAACCAAAGAATCGTATTTAATTAGTGAATTTTGGGAAAAAACAGACGAAGGCTACGAAGCTAGTTTTTACGCGAATGAAATACAAAATAGCGTTTACGAACCAAAGCAGGTAAATCGCACCGACCCACTCTACTTTGGCTACCCCAATATAATTAACACCACAATAAAACTACATTTTGCAGAAAAAGGTTGGGGATTTGATAGCGATCAACAAGAAATTGATAACGACTACTTCAATCTAAAAACAACTACTGAATTTAATGATAACGTTTTAACACTGAGTTATGACTATTACGCAAAACAAGATCATATTAAAGCCGCTCAAATAGATGATTATTTAGCACAGCGTAAAAAGTTAATATCAGCAACCCATTACCCTATTCTAAAATACGCGGAAACGACCGAAACACCTCAAACAACAGCTGATGTGCTAGATAGCTTTGGTTATAGCTGGCTTAAGTATGTGTTGGCTGGCTATATTTTAGTACTCATATTCTTTTTCGCCGATTGGCGATTAGAGTCAGCAAAAAAAGTGAAATTTGAAGATAGTCCATTTTATGCAGTATCTGTAAGTAAGTTTATTATTTACAGTATTTTAAGTTTAGGCATATTTGTTAACTACTGGAGTTATCGTAACTTTAAAGCCATTAAAGAGCGCGATAACTCAAGTATTATGCCTATTGCTCGAGGTATATTTGCATTTTTATGGTATTACCCTTTGTATCTCGCACTTGCAGAGCACAGCCAACAACAGTTAAACAAAAATAGAGTAATGCCTAACTGGACTGCCTTAACACTCTGGCTAATGGTACTCGCCAGCGCCTTTGCTTATCGTATGGACGAATACGCAACCATAGTGATTTGTATAATGCCATTTTTATGGTTGCCTCTAGTTAGTTACATTGAACAAACCGATACAAGTAAAGAAGCCCTACATTACAACTCGTACTGGCGAATTAGACAGTATTTAATCTCGCTTGCGTTTGCACCTCTATTATTTTTAGGCGTACTTCAAGAAGTAAATATTTTACCCAATGCCGCAATTATAAAAGGCGATAGTTTATGGTCTTACCAAGTACACTTTTTAAAACGTAATCGCCTAACACCTGAAAACGAAGAAATACTTTATTTTTATAGCGATGCAGTATTTGATTACCGAGAAGACGGTAACGGAATAACCGAGAACTATATTTTTAGTTACTACAAAAACGATGACGGCAGGCTTGAATCGGATCTTAGTCACTTTAAAGACATAGAAAAAATAGAAACCACCTATGGTAAAACCAAACTTGATAACACAAGCATTAAAGTAATAAAAACTGACGGTAGTGATTTCTTGCTCATTGTAGGGCGTCTAAACAAGCAGGATAAAGTACTAGTGGAGCAGATTAATTTACGTATAACAGTAAATAAAGTGCGTTAGTGGCTTAAAATATCCAATTAAGTACGAATATTTTTAGCTACTAATTAAAGGCTGTTGATCTTTGGGGGCTAAGACTTTACAAGAGACTATTTGATTTTATATCAAAGCAGTCGCTGTCTTGGAAGGCGATAAAATCATTCCTAGCTTGAATTTATTTTAACTTTGAAAGGTCAATACTTTTA
>NZ_WTKW01000264.1:0-5945 GCF_011378745.1 Pseudoalteromonas sp. Z1A6 | reverse complement strand
TAAATTAGTCAGTTTAAGTGGTTAGTAGATAGACCTTAAAATTTAGCTAGGTTATTTTTACTGTCCTTGTCGACTAGCTTAATGTAAGGATCAACCCCCGCAAATAGTGGCTTTTCTTTTACTTTAAGCTCAATAGTATTAGTACCTGATACTATTTGGTGCTTTTGAGAGTAAATAACAAAATCTTCAGCTAGTAGGTTTTCAGGGTCATCGCTAAACAATGCAATATCAATTAGCTCATCGAGCGGCTGTTCAGTTTCTTCACCTTGGCCATCCGCACGCTGTTTAACGGCTTCTACGCTAAGTGTTACAGTATAAAATCCTTCGCTATCAACGCTATCTGTAACTGACACATCTTTCATCTCAAGCTCATATAAGGTGATATATTTAAACTGATCGTCAATAAAACTTTGCTCTGCTTGTGTTGCGTCTTGTTTTAAATAGCTAAGTAAATCAAGTGTTGTTGGGTATGGTGTTGATTGGTACTGAAACTCATTTAAAAATGCTTTGAGTGCATCATTTAACCGTTTTTCACCTAAACGATCATAAATCGCCATCATTACCACAGATCCTTTATTGTAATGAAGATATTGTTGAGACTGCGTTTTATATAGTGGCATTTCTTCAAAGGCTTCCCCTGTACGCCCTATTAAGTACCTATCAAGCTCATATTTTAAAAACTTACGTAGCTTCTCTGCGCCAAAGCGTTTTTCAAGCACCATAAGCGCACTGTATTGTGAAAGCGTTTCTGACATAACTGCGCTCCCCTCAACATTTGCTCCCGACACTTGATGCCCCCACCACTGGTGCGCTACTTCATGTGCGGTAACATAGTAAGGGTAGTCAACTTTACTCTCATCTCTTAAGTCTGTAATAAACCCCATGCTTTCTGAGTAAGGGACTGTATTGGCAAAACTTTGTGCAAACGAGCGATACTTAGGAAATTCAATTATACGTAGCTGCTTATGCTGATACGGCCCAAATGCTTGTGTAAAGTAATCTATCGAGTCTTGTACCGACTCAATCATGCGGTCAACATTCCATGCATGATTTTTGTGGTAATACACCTCAATATTTACCCCATTATGCTCAACCTTTTTACTTTCAAGTTCAGCCGAAAGCACCGCATAAAAGTTTAAAATAGGCGCATCCATTTCATAAACAAAAGTGCGGCGCCCGTCTTTTACACTTTCACTTTGTAAATACCCTGGGGTAATAGCAAATTGCGACTCGTCGGTTGTTACCGTTGCCTTAAAGTTAATAAACCCATTAGCTGCACCAAAATCACTTTGAGTATAGTACTGACTGTCTTCTAGCTTATGGGCACGTTCAAGTTCTGGTAAATCATGCTTACGGCGTTCAAATTTATCAGCTACCTGTAAACCACGGCTATAACCAAAGCTAGGAAGGAGTTCCAAGTTATTAATAAAAGTGCCATTGGCAACTAATTGTGTATCAGAGTCTTTATCAGTAAAGGCTGTATGATCACGAGTAACCGACAGTTGCCCTTCTCTTATTTCGTTTGGCATAAGCGGCTGCTCAAACTCAAACCATGCTGAATAAAGCGCTGGTAATTTTTCAACTATCTTACCGCCTGCCATAGCTACATCCCAACTTTTAGCGTGTTGAGGTGAGCTTATTAACACTCGCGTAATTGGCTCGTTAGAGGTATTAGTAAATTTAATTTTTGCCACAGCACTTAAAGCACGCTTTTTTGGATAAATATCAACAGTTAAGTCAACATCGGTCACCATAGGTACTGCTAAGTCTTTGTATTGTGCAAACTGCTGTTCATAACTTATTTGCTTGTCTTGAAACTCATCGCTCGTAGTAAACTCATTCAAAACTCGCGTGTTGTTATAAATATTGTAGCCTGCACCAACAAACACTAGTGCACTAATAACCGCAATCGCTTGCCCTTTTAACGACATATTATAACGAAGCATAGACAGGCGTGTGCGCAGCGTTTGTGAAGGACCACGGTGCCATAACGCAAACCCAACAATCGCTAAAACAAGACTTAACGCGCCCCAATATAATGTGTACCAATGCGCAGCTTGTAAGAAATGTCCATAACCATTTATATCAGAATACGGTACGCTACTGCTTTGCGAAAAATGATACATATGATGCTCAAACCCATAAGAACCCATTACTTTTTGCGCTATGTAATACAAAATAAACAAACCCATTCCTACATATTTATTCGGGCTAATAATCTGTAAAAAGAAGGCGAGTACTGTCAGCATAATCAACGGTAAAATCGATAAATAAACAATCCTAAATAAATACTGTCCTAGCTCTAAATTAAATTGACCTTTAAATAACTGAACTGTAATTGTGAGTATCATTCCCACGAGGAACAACCCAGAAACAGCGGCGATTAAAGCCAGTATTTTTGACACCCAAAAAACACTGTTATGTACAGGAAAGCTGTCAACAATATCGCCCATGCCACTTTGTCGCTCTCGCCACACAAGCTCAGCACTATAAAAAGCGATAATAACAAACAAAAATAAACCAGAAATACCGCTAATAATATTGACCATATTCTGAGTTAAAGGCCAGTTAGTAGTGCCATAAGCACCAATAGGCGCAAACAGAGGGATCATAAGCGTTACAATGCTTACACCCGCTAAAATCATAAAAGGAGCACTAAATATAACTTGTTTAAGTTCGAATATACTGCGCATTATTAGCTGAGATTTAGTACTAATCCCCGCTGATTTATAATTTTTAGCACTATTGATAAGTGCAGCTTGTTTATTTTGTACAAAAGCAGAGACTTTAAATTGCTTCTTCTGTTTTTTAGTTACTATGCGGTTGCTTAGCTTTCCAAGGCCAAAAAACATTGCAACACTGATTGCCACCCACAATATACGGTTAACTAAAAGGTCACCTGTGAGCGTTAGCACTTCTGTGTTTTTATCATTTACAGTCCAATAACGTGTTAAATCAATTAACGAACCTGAACCAAATGGGTCGGCGTAAACAACAATATTTCTAAATGCTAAATCATCAAAGTAAACGCCGGCAATTTGATAGGCTATAAAAATCACAACAGCTGCTACATACACCGACATCATGGTTTTAAAATAGACCGCTACACTATTAAAAATAGCCGAAAGCACAAGTAAACTTGGCACTGCTAAATAAAGATAAGGCGCAGCGTAGTACATTAGCTTATTAGGACCAATCAATTCGCCATCGAGCCAGCCAACTAATAAACCAAATTGCGACCCTAAAAACACACCCAATGGCACGCTTAAAAACACAATAAGTACAACTAAGTAAGAACCAAAAAAACGCCCTGCTTGATAAGGCACAGGATTAACAGGCTTACTAAATACCAGCTCATCCATTTTGCTTTCACTGTTGCGAATAGCAGAGCTGGCAACAAAGTTAACCACTAAAAACATAGCGAGTGTACAAAATGTAACGGTTAAAAGCATAATCGAGAACGGCGAGTTCATATGAACATTCGCCCCACCTAGCGGAAACTTACTACTGGAGCTTATAAAAAACGCCATAAAAAAGAAGATTAATGAGGTCACATAAAACGAAGGTTGGCGCATAAAATAGCGCAGCTCAAACGCAAGCATATTAAAAAACATAACGCCTCCTTATGCTACTTCGCTGTTACGATGATTAAGCAGTGTAGAAAAATACACATCTTCTAAATTTGCATTACTTGCTTCAAACCCTTGTGGAGCCTGCTCTGCTATTACATGTAAAATTGTTTTCCCTGCAAATAAGCGCTTAGAAATAACCGGTAATTGCGGCTCAAGTTCTTGCGCTTCTTCTTGGCTCATGGCTTTGCGCCAAATTTGTCCTTGGAGCTTATCGGTAAGCGCTATTGGGTTACCTTCCAGTAAAATCTTACCGCCAGCCAACACCGCCATATTTGGGCAAAGCTCTGCAACATCTTCAACAATATGGGTCGATAATATAACTACTTTTTGCTCGCCTAAGCTTACTAATAAGTTATGGAAACGATTACGCTCTTCAGGATCTAGCCCCGCTGTTGGCTCATCAACGATTAGTAAATCAGGGTCGCCTAGTAAGGCTTGTGCAATACCAAAACGCTGGCGCATACCGCCCGAAAAGCCACTTACCGCTTTTGAGCGATGTTGATATAAATTAGTGTGCGCAAGTAACCCTTCAACCGACTCTTTACGCTCCGCTTTATTATGAATACCCTTTAAAACAGCCATATGGTCCAGTAAGTCGTAAGCACTAACACGCGGGTACACACCAAAATCTTGTGGTAAGTAACCTAAGCGTTGGCGCAGTGCCTGTGGGTCTTTAAATACATCAATGCCATCAAAAGTAATTGAACCTGAATCAGCCGACTGTAGTGTTGCAATGGTACGCATAAGCGATGATTTACCTGCGCCATTTGGCCCAAGCAATCCAAACATCCCTTTACCGATAGATAAATCAACACCTTGTAGTGCATGTACGCCGTTATCGTAGGTTTTAGATAACCCAGTTATTGATAGCATTTTTACTTCCTTGAATATGAGTAATTATTTTTATGATGTTTTATACCACAAGAAAAACAGGAACATAAGTTACTTACTGGTTAAATTTGTAACAACAAATAAACATAATTTAAACTCATAACACTTGCCTACGCTTTATTCACTCGGTATAAAAACCACATATACTTTTTATAAGAAGCGAAAAGCCATGCAAGATCACCAAAGTCAGCCATTAAACGACTTTATAGAATACCCACACGACGAAATGCTAAATCGCGCTAACGAGTTTTTAATCACTAGCCAACGTCGCCATAGCATTCGCAGCTTTAGCGATCGCCCAGTACCAAAAAATATTATTGAAGCATGTATAAAAGCAGCAGGTACAGCACCCAGTGGAGCGAATCATCAGCCTTGGCATTTTGTTGCTATAAATAGTAGCGATGTAAAAAAGCAAATAAGAGAAGCCGCCGAAAAGCTAGAACGTTCTTTTTATGAAGGGCGAGCAGGTGAAGAATGGTTAGATGCGCTAAAACCGTTAGGTACCGACGCCAATAAACCTTATTTAGAGCATGCACCTTGGCTTATAGCTGTATTTAGTCAAAAAAAGGGCGGCGTAAGCACTGATGATAAAAATACGAATTATTATGTGCATGAGTCTGTTGGCTTAGCTACCGGCTTTTTAATTCAAGCTTTGCACCGTTCAGGTTTGGCAACCCTTACTCATACTCCAAAACCAATGAGCTTTTTAACCGACATATGTGGCCGAGATAGGGATAACGAGCGCCCGTATATGTTACTTATTGCAGGCTACCCAAGTGAAGATGCCACAATACCGGCTCATGCACTGGATAAAAAATCTATCGATGAAATAGCTACGTTTATTTGAGATGATCTTTAACCGCAAACTTATCGCTTGGGTTAAACCTTGCGATAATATGCTGTTATGTATTTGTAGTTTCGTCTAAGCATAGTGGCTGTTTTCGTACGAAATCTATTTAAGTACAAATGCTGCAAAAAATTAATAGCACAAAAACAATACAATAGAGCTGAGGTTATTCTAACCTGCTTTCGCTGCGCTACTCACGCCACTAAAAATCGTTAGTCTTTACAAAATAAGTTATATAGCGTGCCAAGTAATTGCACTGCGTTATCGTCAATTATACGATAATAAATAGTTTGGCTTTCACGGCGAGTGGCAACAACATTCGCTTTTCGTAGTGCAGCTAAATGCTGAGAAAGTGCCGATTGTGCTAAAGGTACGGCTTCATTTAGTTGCGATACACTCATTTCTTTATCTTGCAAAGAGCATAAAATCATTAAGCGATTTTTATTCGCTAAAATTTTTAATAACTGCTCTGCCTGCGCCACATTCCCAGCCATTGCAATAAAGTCGATATTCATAGCATGCTCTTATTATAAAAAGTGATTGGAGTATAAATATATGCATTGTTAATGTCTAAC
>NZ_WTKW01000263.1:0-5966 GCF_011378745.1 Pseudoalteromonas sp. Z1A6 | reverse complement strand
TTAATAAATTTTCGCGGCTAAACTTTTGTTTAGCCCAATCTAAACATGGCTTTATAGGTACTAAACTAGCATTGAAGCCTTTACTCCCTTTAAACTCAATAACAATATTTATTAAAGTGAGTGGCTATTAACCACTAAAGCGTATTTACATAGGCACTCTATGTTGGCTATAATGTCGCCGCTGTTTAGTTTGGAATTGTATTTTTTGCAATTTAGTTATGTATTAAGGGCTACTATGGAATGTTGGTATTTAGTCGTATGCAAACCTAAGCAAGAAGAGAGAGCCAAAACTAACTTGCAAAATCAAGGGATTGAAGCGTTTTACCCCAAATTAACTACCGAAAGGTTGGTTAAAGGTCGTCGGACCGTCAAACACACTGCTTTATTCCCTAATTATTTATTTGTATGCCTTGAATCAAAAAATGGTAATTTTTCTGCTGTAAAAAACACCCGTGGAATAGGCGGTTTTATTTCTTATGGAGCAGATTATCAGTTGGTTTCTAAGCACATAATTGACCAGTTAAAGAATGAACGTTCACACACTACTGAATCACAAATACCAAAAGCAGGTGATGTAGTAAGTGTGAATAACGATTCATTTAGTAATATACAAGCAATATACAAAGAGCCCGATGGCGACTTGCGCAGTATTTTACTAATTAACTTACTTAATCAAAAAATTGAAGTAAGTGTAGATAATAAAGATATTAAGCAATAATAACTAAAAACGTAGCAGCGGCTTTATGCCGCGAAAAAATAATTTTATATCAGTAACTAGGAACTGTAACCTAAGGGCGGAAGCGTGCCCAAAGCACTTAAACCTACGTGGCTAAGTTCACTTGTAGACGCGCAGCTTGCTGGCGTGACGAGCAAAGCTCGTAATAGGGTTTATTCACAAAAGGGTTAAGAGCACACTGAGCTTTAAAGAAGTAAACAGCCTAAAGTACTTGTTTAAGTAGCTTCTCATTTACTCCTCATTCGCTTCTCTTTGTGCAATAAAGCTTTAAGTGATTTATGCACAAAGAGGTTAAGAGGGCGCTGCGCTTTTAAGTGAAAGCCCAACGGCAAAGTTTAACACCGTGGCTAAGTTCACTTGTAGACGCGCAGCTTGCTGGCGTGACGAGCAAAGCTCGTAATAAGGGTTATTCACAAAGAGGTTAAGAGGGCGCTGCGCTTTAGAGAAGTAAGCAGCCATAAAGTACTTGTTTAAATGGCTTCTCATTTACTCCTCATTCGCTTCTCTTTGTGCAATTATCAATAAATTTATTCAAAAAAAAGTTAAGAATACGCTGCACTTTTACGTGAAAGCCCAACGGCAAAGTTTAGCACCGTGGTTAAGGTCACTTGTAGACGCACAGCTTGCTGGCGTGACGAGCACAGCTCGTAATTGAACTTCTTCACAAAAAGGGTTAAGAGCACATTGCGCTTTAGAGAAGTAAGCAGCCTAAAGCACTTGTTTAAATGGCTTCTCATTTACTCCTCATTCGCTTCTCTTTGTGCAATAAAGCTTTAAGTGGTTAATCTGAATAGGTCGAGGGCGCTGCGCTTTAGAGAAGTAAGCAGCCATAAAGTACTTGTTTAAATGGCTTATCGTTCACTTCTCTTTGTGCAATTGGTGATGAATGCGTTAAGTGTTTTGCTAAAAACGGCTATCAATTAAATTTATTCATAAAGACCCTATGAAAATACTGATATAATTTCAGTGCTAATTAAAAACTTAGTTACAAAGCTTTTACAAAGCAAAGACTATTGCTTCACAATAGTGCACATGCTTTAATTAGTCGGCTAAAATACAAGTGCTCACCAAGGTTGGTGAGTAAGTGCAATATTTAAAATAATTTTGGGATTCTACAATGGCGTTAAGCTGTAAATCACTCGCATCAATACTCGCAATACTAAGCATGACCGGCTGTACAATAGTACCAGGCAGCCACTTTGAAGGTATAGACTCAGGCGAGCAAACACAAAACCTCGAACAAGATCTCGAAAAAGTAAACATTCAAATAATCGACTCGCTACTAATAAACAAACAAAATCAAGCGCGTATAGCAGCTAAACCAATTTCAAGCACCGATGGTTTAAACGTAAGTAACTACGAATACAAACTAGGTGTTGGCGACGTACTAACAATAGGCGTATGGGATCACCCAGAGCTAACAATACCTGCAGCAGTACAACGTACCGCAGAGTTTGACGGCTTTAGAGTACAACGAGACGGCACCATTACTTACGCTTATGCACCAAATATACCCGCAGCAGGTAAAACAATAAGCCAAGTACGCAACGAGCTTGTAAAACGCCTAAGCCGAGTAATAGAAGACCCTCAAGTAGACGTAAAAATAGTCGGTTTTAAAAGCCAAAAAACCTACGTTACCGGCGAAGTAAAGCAACCTGGTGTATACCCAGTAACCGAAATTCCATTGACCCTAATTGATGCCTTAAACCAAGCAGGCGGCTTAACTGATGCAGCCGATTGGCGCACAGTAACATTTACCCGTGGCAATAAAACAGAAGTTATTAAACTTGATGACTTTTATGCCCATGGCGACATTTCGCAAAACCGTTTATTGCAACATGGCGACATAGTGCATGTAAATCGTAACGATGCACAAAAAATATTTGTATTAGGTGATGTTAAAAAAGCAGGTTCAGTAACGCTTAACCGTTATGGTTTAAACTTAGCCGAAGCGCTAAGCGATTCAGGCGGCTTAAATGAGGCAACAGCAGACGCTAATGGTGTATTTGTACTGCGTAAAAGTGACGTAGAGCAAACCGGCGTTATTGCAAACGTGTACCAGTTACACGCTAAAAATATAGCAGCAATGGTATTAGCTGAGCAGTTTGAGCTACAACCGCGCGATATTGTATATGTAACATCGGCACCACTTGCCCGTTGGAACCGTGTAATTAGCTTACTATTACCGTCAATCGCTACTGTAGATAGTGTTGACGATATAACTGCAAACTAAGGGTTTTTAAAAATGTTTGATTCAGTTTTAGTAGTATGTGCAGGCAATATTTGCCGTAGCCCAACAGGTGAGTATGTTTTAAAGCAAAAGCTTGAAGGCAAAAATATTAAAGTATCGTCTGCTGGGTTAACAGCGCTTGAAGGCAAACCAGCAGATGCAAAAGCAAAACAAATAGCGCTCGCACATGGTGTTAATATGGATGCTCACCAAGGCCAGCAGCTTACATCAAGCTTAGTTGCGCAAAACAGCGTAATACTCGTAATGGAAGAACGCCATTTAAACGACGTACATGCTCGCTACCCAGAGGCACGCGGTAAAACGTTTTTACTCGGTAAGTGGATTAATAACGCTGAAATACCCGATCCGTACCGCCAAAGCCAAGAGGCTTTTGAACACGTTTACACATTAATCGACAGCGCGTGTAGCGCTTGGCAAAAGTATTTATAAGGAATGGCTAATTTAATGAATACCCAGCCGAATAACAGCGCTAGTAACGCTAATAATAAAAACACTAATAACACACAACCAACGCAAGAAATTGATTTAATGGCGCTACTAGGCGCATTGCTCGACCGCAAATACTTTATAGTAGCTGTAACCACACTGTTTATGTTTGTGGGTGTTATTTATGCAGTATTAAGTACCCCTGTTTACCAAGCAACAGCCATGATACAAGTTGAAGACGGCGGCGCATCAGTCCCTGGTTTTGACGATATGGCAGGTATGTTCGAAAGTACATCAGCCGCCGTAACCGAAATAGAGCTACTAAAGTCGCGCAGCATAATAGGCGAGGCAGTAGATACTTTAAAGCTTGATGTAACAGCAGAGCCTAAGCTATTTCCGTTTATAGGTAGCCGCGCTTATCGTAAATTCACCCCAATGGAGGATGGCGATTTAGCTGAGCCAAGCTTTGGCGCTAATAGCTACGCATGGGGCGGCGAGAGCATAAATGTATTTAGGTTTGATGTACCACGTACGGCTGTAAATAAAACATTTACTTTAGTTGCACATGCTAACAATAGTCTTACACTTTTAGATGGTGATGGTGAGCAAATATTATCAGGTAAAGTGGGCGAGGAGCTTACAAACGGTAAGTTTAATTTAACTATTCGTACTTTAAATGCACGCCCTGGTACAGAGTTTACAATTACCCGTAAAGATCGTTTAAATACTATTTTAGACCTTCAAACAGCCCTTGGCGCAAGCGAAAAAGGTAAAGATTCTGGCATAATTAGCTTAAATTTAGAGAGTACTAAACCAAGCTATGCTGAAAAAGTACTTGATAAAGTGGCGGCTATTTATGTACGCCGCAATGTAGAGCGCAATAGTGCTGAGGCGCAAAAGTCGCTGGAATTTTTAGAAGTACAATTACCTGAAATTAAAAAACAGCTTGAATACGCAGAGCAACGCTTTAACGACTACCAAATTAAACGCCAGTCAATAAACATAACGCTCGAAACACAAGGCGTGCTTGAGCAAGTTGTAAAGCTTGAAACCAAGTTACAAGAACTAAATCTAAAACGATTAGATATTGGCCGAAAATTTAAAAAAGACCACCCAACATACCAAGGTATGCTTGAGCAAATAGAGGCTGTAAATAAACAAAAGCAAGAGCTGGTTGGTGAGGTAGGTAACCTGCCAGAAACTCAACAAGAGCTACTACGCTTAAAGCGCGATGTTGAAGTAAGTAACCAAATTTACACGTTACTGCTTAGTAAAACACAAGAGCTTGATATAGTTCGCGCAGGCACCGTAGGTAATGTACGTATTATTGACTACGCTGAGGTAAATACCAGCAAGCCAGTTAAGCCTAAAAAAGCATTAATAGTGGTAATGGCCACTATGCTAGGTGGTATGTTAGCTGTGGCTATAGTGCTTATACAAAAGGCAATGCACAAAGGCGTTGAAGACCCGGCAGAAATTGAAGCGCTAGGCTTACCTGTATACGCAAGTGTACCGCATTCAGATTATCAAGATAAGCTAAGTGGCTTTGCCGAGCGAGCCCGTAAAAACAAAACGAATAAGCCTAAAAGTATATTAGCGCTAGATAACCCAGCAGACCTAGCAATAGAGGCCCTACGTAGTTTACGTACCAGTTTGCACTTTGCGATGATGGAAGCTAAAAATAACATTATTGCTATATCGGGCCCAAGCCCAAGCGTAGGTAAATCGTTTATATCGGTTAATTTAGCCTCGGTACTTGCTCAAAGCGGTAAAAAAGTACTTATTATTGATGCCGATATGCGTAAAGGCTACTTACAAACCCAGTTTGGTTTAAAGTGGGACGATGGCTTAAGCGATTACCTATCTGGCCGTTTAAACTTAGAGCAAGTTACTAAACCAACCAAGGTTGAAGGCTTAAGTGTTATTACGCGGGGGCAAATACCGCCAAATCCTTCTGAGCTATTAATGCATAGCAACTTTAGTAAGTTGGTTGAAGAAGTGAGCGCTGCTTACGACATTATAATTATCGACACCCCTCCAATACTTGCAGTAACCGACCCAGCAATTGTAAGTGCGCATACAGGCACCACATTACTGGTAGCACGTTTTGGTCAAAATCATGTCCGCGAGATAGAGCTAACTCGCAACCGTTTTGAGCAAAACGGTATTGACGTAAAGGGTGTGGTATTTAACGGCGTAGTAAAAAAAGCGAGCAATGCTTACGGTTATTATGGTTACTATAATTACGAGTATAACAGTGACAAATAATAGCTCATTCAGTTGAGTATCTATTTAACACTTCGCAATGGCGTAGAGTAACAATTAATTACAACGAGTTAGTTGGGATTAATTATCTAGAATAAAAGAGGTTCAGCTGATTTAGGTATGAAACTTAAATATAGACGAAGTAACTAGGATGCATTTAGTTGCATAAAAACATATGAATTTTATTTTTTACTCGGTAACGGGTAACTATGAATCATTTCATAGAAAAAGAGAAATTGAAGCTCTAGCTACATATAGAAATGATAGTGTCAGCAATAAAGTATTATA
>NZ_WTKW01000262.1:0-5996 GCF_011378745.1 Pseudoalteromonas sp. Z1A6 | reverse complement strand
TGGGGCTTTTTGATGGCTTTTTTATATTCTTTAGTAAGCTCTATAAATAGCGCAGATAAAAGCATTGTTTGGCTATCTTTCATCATGGCACTTTCTTACTCTTCTAGTATGTTTATTGATATGGACGCAATAACTTACTTCGATTTTTTCTTATTCGATATTATTACTCTATTTGTTATTATTTTATCTGGTTTTTTTATAAAGATTAGCAGCATATACATTTATTTATTATTTGGTTTAGGTATAAACACCTTACTATTTTTTGCAATGTATATAGATAATGATGTTATGCACCATTATGATTTTTGGTGGTTCTGGTGGGTGTACATAGTAGGTATAAATTTTACAGATTTGACCATGGTTTTAGTTTTCTTTATAGGTAAAGATGTTTTAAAACTTACTTGGTTAGAAGGAAAGCTAAATAAAGTGTTTAATAAAAGGGCCTATTAGTAATGGATTTCAGTGCTAACAGGCCTTATTTATTATTAACTGCTACCACAACCCAATTTAGTTTTTAGCGCTTTAACAATTACAGGGTCTACAAACTCGCTTACATCACCATTGTGGCGAGCTACTTCTTTAACGAGTGTTGATGAAATAAATGAATTTCGCTCTGCGGGTGTTAAAAATACACTTTCTAAGTCGGGGTTCAGGCGGCGGTTCATGTTAGCTAATTGAAATTCATAGTCAAAATCAGATACAGCTCTAATACCGCGAATAAGCACATTAGCATTGTGCTCGCGTGCAAGATCAGCCAATAAACCAGAAAAACCAATCACCTTAACATTATCTATGTGGCTTAAAATAGTGTTTGCAAGCTCAACACGTTCTTCAAGGTTAAAGCAGGGTTTTTTACTTGGGTTATTAGCAACCGCAACTAATACAGTATCAAACATTTTAGCTGCACGTTGAATAAGGTCTGTGTGCCCATTAGTTAGTGGATCAAAGGTGCCAGGGTAAATTGCAATAACTTTCATAATGTTCACTATTTATTATCTTAGCGCTAGTTTAACAGTGTTTATGCCACAAAGCAGCCTAGCTAAAAAAGCATATAAACACTTACTTTCTTTAAACAGGTCAGTCCATGGTGGGAGTGTTTTAATGATTCATATTTGTTTATACTGTTTACCTCTTTTGAGTGTAATGTAGCCTATAGATAATTTGAGTATTAGCATATGAATACCAAGGATAAAATAATACACACCAGTATTTTGTTGTTTAACGAAAATGGTGAGCGTGCAATAACGACAAATCATATTGCATCAAACTTAGGGATGAGCCCGGGTAATCTTTATTATCATTTTAAAAATAAAGAAGACATTATCCGTCATATTTTTGCGCTGTATCGCGATCATTTAAATACTCACTTTAAACCTATTAATAAAGATGATGATGCATTTAATCATTTAACGGCTTACCTAGATTCGTTATTTGAGCTGATGTGGCGCTATCATTTTTTTTACGATAATCTCGGGGATATTCTCTCTAGAGATGCTGATTTAAAACAAGCTTATATTGATTTTCAGTTAGAGTTGTTAGAGCAAGTTCGTAAAATTATTTTAGGACTTCGCGACAGTGAAATGATTGCTATTGATGAGCAAGATGTCATTGATTTAGCACATACATTAAAGTTAACGGTTAGTTTTTGGACGCCTTATATTAAAGCCCGTAGGCCAAGTGGTACGCTTGCTGAGCAAGATATATATCATGGAATTTTAAAAGTACTTACATTATTTAGAGCGTACAGTACCGATAAAAGCATTGATAAAATGAACCTGCTACGTGAAAAATATACTGAATTAGCGCAACAAGCCTTAGGGCCTGTTGACCTTTCAGGATTAAAATTTGTTCAATCTAGGGGCGATTAAATCGCGACGCGAGGTTTGTAACCTAGTGGGCTAAGTAAAAACCAAGCAACAAAGAGTTAATCGCCCCTAGGCTAAACCCTTTGGGCAGCGCTTGTTTGGTATTTATGCTACGTTATCGCCTATTTATGGGGAATAACCACACTACATAGGCTCTGCCTTGCCTAAATACCAAACACACTGCTGCAAATTTAACCTCGAAAGATAAACAGGCCCTAGCTGTAGTTTAATCGATAGTAATAGGCTGTTTCCTAGGCGCTGAATTTTTTGCTATAATCCCGCGCCAAATGCCTGGGAGCGCGAATTCCCGCAGTCTAAGAGTGAACTATGCTTAAATTTATCGTCAAACTACATCCTGAAATAGCCATTAAAAGCCGTTCAGTCCGTAAACGCTTTACTAAAGTGTTAGAAAATAACATTAAAATTGTATTGCGCCGTGTTGACGAAAAAGTACAAGTAAGAAATAACTGGGATAACATTTCAGTTGTTACAAAGCTTGAAGACGCGCAAGTTCGCCTTGATTTTATCGATAGCCTTAAACGCATCCCTGGCATTGTTCAATTTATTGAAGTAACCGAAACACAATTCGAAACTCTTGATGATATTTATCAAAAAACCATCGCTTTAGTTGGTCATACTATTGTAGGTAAAACCTTTTGTGTTCGTGCTAAGCGCATAGGGCAACACGATTTTACCTCAACTGATTTAGAGCGTTATGTTGGTGGTGGATTAAATCAGCATATTGAAGGCGCAAGCGTAAAGCTTAGCCGCCCAGAAGTAACAATACGCCTAGAAGTAAAAGACGATAAAGCTTACATTGTTTCTCATACACATTTTGGTATGGCTGGTTTTCCTTTGCCAACTCAAGAAGATGTGCTTTCGCTTATGTCTGGTGGTTTTGACTCTGGCGTAGCAAGTTACCAAATGATTCGTAAAGGCGCACGCACACACTTTTTATTCTTTAATCTAGGTGGCGCAGCGCACGAAATTGGCGTTAAGCAAGCAAGCTACTACTTATGGAAAAAATACAGCTCTACACATAAAGTTAAATTTGTAACGGTTGATTTTGAACCTGTTGTTGCTGAAATTTTAGAAAACGTTGAAAACAGTCAAATGGGTGTTGTACTTAAACGTATGATGATGCGCGCAGGGAGTGTGGTTGCGCAAAAGTTAAACATTCAAGCACTTGTCACTGGCGAAAGTATTGGCCAAGTATCTAGTCAAACATTAGCGAATTTAAGCGTGATTGACCGTGTTACTGAAACGCTTATTTTACGCCCGCTTATTCAACACGATAAGCAAGAAATTATTAATATTGCTCGTCAAATTGGTACGGCCGAAATGGCAGAAACAATGCCTGAATACTGTGGTGTTATTTCTAAAAAGCCAACGGTTAAAGCCAAAATAGACGTTATTCTTGGTGAAGAAGAAAAGTTCGACTTTGATGTACTTGATACCGTTGTAAACAACGCACGTATAATGGACGTGCGTGATATTGACGTAGAAGCCAAACAAGAACTTAAAGAAGCTGAATCGGTTGCTGATTTGCCTGTAGGCTCTGTGGTAGTTGATATTCGCTCACCAGAAGAAGAAGAAGCTGCACCGCTTGCAATCGACGGTGTTGAAGTGGTTCATTTACCGTTCTTCCGTCTGGCGACTAAGTTTGGTGATTTACCAAAAGACACCGACTACTATTTATATTGTGATCGAGGCGTAATGAGCCAACTACAGGCACTTATGCTGCACGAACAAGGCTTTGAAACGGTAAAAGTTTACCGCCCATAAGGTTTGTCGTCTTAAAGTTAAGAATTTATATAAGCGTGGTTTATACCACGCTTTTTTTTGCCTGAATTTTGACAAACAACTCATCGTTGTAAGGTGTAGGAATACCGTGAAGTTTGCCTTGTTGGCTAATATAGCCACATATAGCTGATATTTCAGTTTCTCTGCAATGCGCGACGTCTTGCTGCATTGAAGAGTAATTGTCAGACGTTAATTCCATTATTTTATAAGCGGTATTAAGTGCTTTAATCAATGGGATATTAAGCCCTTGTACGTTTGCTATATTGCATGCTTCAGTGAGTGCATTAAAAATTATAGCGTTGTACTTAGGTGCGCGTAACTCACCATTTTTTACATTACTTAAAGCGCTTAATGGGTTAATGGCAATATTTACGAGTAGTTTTTCAAAACGAAGCTGCTGAATGTTATTAGTAAACTTTAGGCTGGGTATTACTTTAAAAATATCAGCTATTGGCGCGCTATTTTGAAAAGCTAATTCATTACAAGCACCAATAACACTTTGTCCCTCACCAGTGTGCTGCACAATGTATTGGTTTGATTTAAAGCCCGCTATGCTTGTCGTTAAAAAGTAGAGTGCTTGGTGAGTACTTAGTTGGCTATTTACCTCATCAACATTACCCATTCCGTTATGCGAAAGTACAACAGAGCAATGATTTGGTAAAAATGGCTTTATTTGCGTAAATGCATCAAGTACTTGAAAGGCTTTAACGGTAAATAAAACAACATCAAATTCAGCTGCTTTATTTAGCTGATTTAATGTAATAAATTGTGCGTCAATTTTTTTAGATGCACCCTTACCTCGACTATAAAAGCGGGTATTTGTTGGGCTTTTGCGAGTTAAAACACTGACATTATGCGACGCACTTAGAAAATGACTAAGTAACAAGCCAATAGCACCATCGCCGACAATTAAAATATTAGCCATATGGGTTCTTTTTTCGAGGTGTAAAAATTACTCTAAGTAAAAAGTAGCTTGCGGCACCTGCAAAATCAGCAAAAAAATCACCGAGTGATGCTTGCCTATAGGGGAGTGCGTCTTGCATTATTTCTATAGAGGCGCCATAACCTGCCAATAAAAGTATTTGCGCATATAAAGGAAGCTTAAACGCTTTATCCATTATTATGGCTAGTATAAAAAAAATCCCAAAATGGGCCACTTTATCAACATGAGGAAATAAATTTACAACGCCACCTTTTATTTCTTTGGCAAATAAAAAGGTAAAAGCTACTATGCTGATTAAAAAAATTGCTTGATAAACACGCCTTGTCACGACAAATCCTAAAATCGCTTAAAAAAGAGGCGCAAGTATATCAAACTAATTTAATATCGCACCTGAACAAGATGCAGAAAAATGTAAAGATTTATAATTTTAGCGTTATAATTACCACATAAAATTAAGATTAAATAGTTAGGAGCAAACCAATGCCTTCATTTGATATTGTATCTGAAGTAGAAATGAACGAAGCTAAAAACGCAGTTGATAATGCAAATCGTGAGCTAGAGACTCGCTTTGACTTTAGAGGCGTTGATGCATCTATTGAGCTAAATGACAAAACAATTAAGCTTAAAGCTGAAGCAGACTCTCAGGTTATGCAATTATTTGATATTTTAGCTAACAAAATATCTAAGCGTGGTATGGATGTATCAAGCTTAGAGCTTCAAGATATTACCCGTGCAGGTAAAAATGTATTTCGTAACGTTGGCTTAAAGCAGGGTATCGAAAAGGACATGGCTAAAAAAGTAGTTAAAGCCATTAAAGACTCTAAAGTTAAAGTTCAAGCTGCTATCCAAGGCGAAGAAGTACGTGTAACGGGTAAAAAACGTGACGATCTTCAAGAGGCTATGCAAGTAGTGCGCAGTGCTGAGCTAGGTCAACCTTTTCAGTTTAAAAATTTCCGCGATTAATTAATAAATAGTTTTAAATTAAGCATGCTTTAATCTGTTTATACTTACAGACAGATTGAAGCTACTTACTCTTTTTAAATATCTCACTATTATCCCTCTTTGCTGCCTAGATACTCCCGTATGTATTAATCTTCTTTTTGATATTTAAGCTATTATATTTAATCACATGCAATTAAGTACTTCACACTAGAAGGTATTAAAATGAAACTTCATCAATTATTTTTGTTATTTGTTTTGCTTACATTTACCAAACCAAGCTTATCAAAAACAGTTGATATTGATGTACTGGTTGAAGATGGCTACTTTCCCATTATTATTAATGCGCAAAAAAAGCAGGGTTTTGCTCCTGAGTTTATTAAGATTTTAAACGGCGCACAGCAGGAGTTTAACTTCGTACTTAAGTCTCTACCTGTAAAAAGGCT
>NZ_WTKW01000261.1:0-6056 GCF_011378745.1 Pseudoalteromonas sp. Z1A6 | reverse complement strand
GAGAGGAAATTATATTGATGAGGTTTATCGAATAGTTAAGTTGTGTTCAATTTAGCGATAGTTTGTACCTTATTTGTTGCTTTTTAAGTTTAAATGATGACATGATATTGTCCTGTAGATTTGATGGATACTTTGCATTTACATTTTCGTATAAATTATTACAATCCTATTGATTTTAATCCGACCTTTGATTCAGTTTTTATTCATTTTTTTGGCGTTAGGATGCGCCCCGACTTTGGCTAGACAGCCCAAGCATAAAAAGTAATATTTATAGGGAATTTAAAATGAAAAAATTAGCCGTTATCATTTCGAGCATTTTATTATCAAGCGCTGCAACCACTGCAATGGCAGCAGATAGCTACAAATCAATTAGCAATTTAGGTTATCAATACACTGACAGTACTAATGATGATCAATTTAAAATTGATTCTAAATATTATTTTTCTCCAAAGAAAACATTAGGTCCATACGATCAGTTTGAATACATCAATAAGCAGACTAATGTATATGGTTCTTACCTAGACAATGATGCGAGTGATGTAACATCAATTGGCGGCGAATATTTCGTAGATAGCTTCGTTGTTGGCGCATCTTACGAAAACAGTGACTTTGGTTCTAATAATGAATCTTACGCGTTTACAGCAGGTTACTTTTTCAACCCAGATTTACTTGCAAAAGTAAAATTTGTTGAAAATGATGACGACGAAAATTATGCATTATTCTCTTTAGCATATAATTACATGCTTAACGGTACTGATTACGTTGGTGTAACTGTTTCATCTGATGAAGATTTTGATAGCCGTTCAGTAGCCGCTAAATACTTTGTTGACTTACAAGAAGGTAACTTCTTAACTGTTGAAGGTACATTCAATAGTATTTCAGAAGCTGATGACCAGTGGAATCTAGAAACAAACTACTATTTCAGTAAAGCTACATCAGTATTTGCTTATTACAATAAAGAAGATGCTTACACTTTTGGTGCACAGCACTTTTTTAACCAAAATCTTGGTTTAAAAGTAGGTTACGGTAACAATGCTGATGATTCTGATAACGATGCTTATTTTGCTAACATGCGTTACCAGTTTTAATTAGGCCCGTACCTAGTTAATACAAAAGTAATATTAAAAAGCCCGCTTAGTTAGCGGGCTTTGTTGTTTTATACAAGTGTATTACTTTATTACCAGCCGCAGTTACGGCCTTCGTTTTGCTTATCTAAATATGTTTGTAATGGTGCAAAGTAATCAAGCATGGCTGTTGCATCCATTTGCGGCTTACCTGTTACAGTTTCAAGCGCCTCTTGCCAAGGGCGAGACGAACCCATTTCAAGCATAGCGTTTAGCTTATCCCCTGCTTCTTTTGAGTTATAAATAGAGCAGCGATGAATGGCTTTATCGTTACCGGCAATTTCACATAAGCTGCGATGAAATTCAAATTGCAAAATATGCGCTAAAAAGTAACGTGTATAAGGCGTGTTACCCGGAACGTGGTACTTAGCACCCGGATCAAAATCATTTTCGCTACGTGCGATAGGAGCTTGCACTCCTTGGTATTTTTCACGTAGTTCCCACCATGCTTTATTGTAATTTTCCGGTGCTACTTCCCCTGAAAATACCTGCCAGCGCCACTGATCAACCATTAAGCTAAACGGCACAAAGGCGACTTTATCAAGTGCCATTTTCATTAATAAACCAATATCTTTAGATTCATCAGGTACTTGTTCAAGTAAGCCGATTTCTTTTAAGTAACCCGGTGTAACCGATAAGGCAATGGTGTCACCAATGGCTTCATGAAAACCATCGTTTGCACTTTCTTGATAAAATAAAGGCTGCTTGTTGTATGCGCGTTGATAAAAATTATGACCTAATTCATGGTGAATAACTGAAAACTCTTCGCCTGTGCGCTGAATACACATTTTAATGCGTAAATCGTCTTTGCTATCGATATTCCATGCTGATGCATGACACTGCACATCTCTGTCTTTTGGTTTTACAAACAGTGAACGCTCGTAAAATGTCTCTGGTAGTGCGTCAAAACCCATTGAGGTAAAAAAGTTTTCAGCCCCTTTTACCATTTTAAGTTCGTCGTAATTATTTTGAGCTAATAACTCGGTTACGTCGTAACCCGGATCGGCGTTTTCTGGTGCAACTACATCGTAAATATTACCCCATGCTTGCGCCCACATATTACCAAGTAAGTGCGCTGGTATTGGCTGATCTTGAGGTACTTTGTCGGTGCCGTACTTTTCACCTAACTTTGCGCGAACATGGCAGTGTAGCGAGTTATACAGTGGTTTAACTTGGCCCCAAATACGGTCAAGCTCAGTGGTGAAGTCATCAGCAGGCATATCGTATTTACTGCGCCACATAGCGCCCGTATCGGCATAACCAAGCTCCTTTGCACCTTCGTTGGTAAGTGCTACTTGTTGCTCGTAAAGTGGGCGCATGGGTTTTGATATTTCACGCCAGCCTTGCCATAAATCAAGTAGTTCGTTGTAATCTCGGCTGGTGGCCATTTTTGAAGTTATGTCGCCAAGGCTTAAACAGGTGCCGTCTTCTTTACAGTATTTACCTTTACCATATAGCCCGCCAAGCTCTGCGACAATTTGTGAAAGTTGTGCTGTTTTATCAGCGTCTTGTGGGGCAGGAAGTGTAAGTGCTAGTTTTAGTTTATCAAGCTTACGGCGAGCATCGTAATCAAGCTCTAGTTCGTCGTATTTTGCAGCTTCATTTGCTAAACGCACGACTGTTTCTGTCATTTTACGGTTAACTTCAGCCGATAGAGCCGACGTATCATGAGTAATAAAGTTTGCGTAAATCCACTCTGCACGGCTCGATTCTAAATAAAGTGCACTTAGTTCTTTTTCTGTGTTTGTTATAAATGTTTTTGCATCTTTAGCTGTTACAGCTTTTTTAGTGTGTGCTGAATCGGTAGTGTCTATAGTTACTTGCGCATCGCAGGCCGTTAAAGCAAGAGTACTTGCTACCATTAAGGCGCTCATACTTAGTTTAAATCGAAAGGGGGTCATGCTATTCCTTTAATTTATTGTTATTAAAACGTTGATAATAGCAGTGATGTTTAAAACAATAAAATGAATGCGTTAAGGCTCTCGACTCGTCGTTCAATGATTGTATTTAAATTAAGATGGGTCATAATTAAGTTACTATTTTCATTCAATGTGTAAGGAATGTGCGCATGTTAATATTTATAATATTGCTGGTCGTGGTGGTGGTTATTTTTGCGGTTAAAGATATTCGCCTAAACTTGATTAGTCGTCCTACGTTTAAAATGTTCAAAAAGGTGCTTCCGCCATTATCGCAAACAGAGCGAGAGGCGATGGAAGCAGGTGATGTTTGGTGGGATGGTGAGTTATTTAGTGGTAACCCAGACTGGCAAAAACTGCACCGCTTTCCTAAACCAGAGCTTAGCGATAAAGAAAACGCATTTATGGCTAACCAAGTAGAAACCTTATTGGCGATGCTTGATGATTATCAAATTGTACAAAAAGACAAAGACTTACCAAAAGAAGTGTGGGATTACCTAAAAAAAGAAGGTTTTTTTGCGCTGATCATTCCTGAAAAATTTGGCGGTCGTGAGTTCTCGGCAATTGCTAATTCAACGATAGTATCAAAAATTTCGACTAAAAGCTTAACAGCCGCAGTCACTGTTATGGTGCCTAATAGCTTAGGTCCGGGCGAGTTACTTCTTCACTATGGTACTAAAGAGCAGCAAGATCGTTGGCTGCCAAGTTTAGCTAATGGTACAGATGTTCCTTGTTTTGCATTAACGGGACCTGAGGCGGGCTCTGATGCTGGCAGTATTCCTGATTCAGGCGTGGTGTGTATGGGTGAGCATAATGGCGAGAAAGTAATGGGCCTGCGTTTAAATTGGTCAAAGCGTTACATTACACTTGCACCCGTGGCTACTGTACTCGGCTTAGCATTTAAAATGTATGACCCTGATGCTTTATTAGGTGATAAGAAAGAGCTAGGCATTACATGTGCTCTAATACCAACCGATCATCCGGGTGTCGAAACGGGTGAGCGTCATTATCCGCTTAATATGGCCTTCATGAATGGTACCACTTACGGTAAAGATGTATTTATACCACTGGACTGGATCATTGGTGGTCAAGAGTGTGCAGGGCGTGGCTGGAGAATGCTTGTTGAGTGTTTAAGTGCAGGGCGTGGTATATCACTACCAGCATTGAGTGCAGCAACTGGACATTTAGCTTCAAAAATGACATCGGCATATGCCATGGTACGCCAGCAGTTTGGTGTATCTATAGGGCAATTTGAAGGCGTGCAAGAGGCACTTGCGCGTATTGGTGGTTTAACTTACACACTTGAGTCATGCAGATTAATGACCGCAGGTGCGATTGATTTAAAATTAAGCCCGTCGGTTGTAACAGCGATTGCTAAATACCATATGACTGAAATGGGTCGTACGGTAATGAATGATGCAATGGATATTCATTCAGGTAAAGGAATTCAAGTAGGGCCTAATAACTATTTGGCGCATGGCTATATGGGTATTCCAGTATCAATTACGGTTGAAGGCGCGAATATTTTAACGCGTAACTTAATGATATTTGGCCAAGGTGCAACACGCTGTCATCCATTTGTTTTAAAAGAAATGGAAGCCGCTGCAATGGAAGATGACGACGCAGCACTCGAACAATTTGATGGTTTACTAATGAACCATATAATATTTGCAGCAAGTAATGCAGGTATGGCATTTGTGCATGGCTTAACACGTAGTTATTTTGCTAAAGCGCCTGTAGGTGGTGAAACGGCTGTTTATTATAAGCAACTGAGCAGAATGAGCCGAGGCTTAGCTATTTGCACAGACGTGGCTATGTTAATGCTTGGCGGTGAGCTTAAACGAAAAGAAATGATATCGGCACGTTTGGGTGATGTATTAAGTCATTTGTACTTAGCATCAACTGTTTTAAAACGTTATGAAGACGAAGGGCGCCAACAAGCTGATTTACCATTTGTAAAATATGCTATTGAGAACTCATTATTTGAAATTGGCCAAGCGTTTAATGGCTTCTTTAAAAACTTTTCAAATCCGGTTGTTAATTTTACCCTTAAACGTATCGTATTCCCGCTTGGAAACCATTACCACAGACCAAGTGATGAAATTGCACAAAGTATTTGTGAGCGTATGACTCAACCGGGTGTATTTAGAAACCGCTTAACGCATTTATGTTATGTAGATGAAAATGCAGGTACAGGGGTCATGGAAAGCGCATTTTTAGCTATGCATGATATGCAAGCGCAGTTTAAAGATCTAAAACAATGGCAGCGTAAGGGCAGTGTGCCTGCAACGCTTGATATTGAAGGTGCTATAAATTATGCGCTTGAAAATAAGTTATTAGAGCAAACTGATGCAGATGCAATGCATCACGCTAATAAGTTACGAAAGAAAGCCATCGCAGTTGATAATTTTCAACCAGGTGAGCTGTAGCGCAGTACTTTAAATACTAACTAAAGCGAAAAAGGCCTTACAAATGTAAGGCCTTTTTATGTTTAATTCATTTATTTTAACGAGCGTAAGGGTCGGCAACTATTTTATCTATGTACCATTTGCCCTTTTTACGAAGCATTTTTACACTGCGCATTTCGTCAATTTTATCACCATTTAAATAGCCGGTAAAAATAAGGTTTATTTTGGCGTTATCACCGTATTGTTCACGGATGCTCATATTGGTCATATCAACTTCAATGGTTACTTCATCATATTGCATATTTACTAAGTTACGGGAAAACTGTTTTGCAGTGCCGTAGGATTTCATGATGCGCGTAAGATTGGGTGTTGCCATGGTGCTGGCTTTTTGAAGGTCTTGTTGGTTATAAAGCGCATCAAAATAAGCGGTTGCTGTATCGCCAGGAGTGTCGCCAAGTGTTTTGGTATCGTCTCCACAGGCTGATAAAAATAAACAGATAACCAAACTTAATAAACTCGTGATTTTTTTCATATTAGTTATTATTAATTAGTTTTTTTAAAGTGTGTGGTTTATCTAGGAAGATGTAAAGGTATGGGGGGCAATAAAT
>NZ_WTKW01000260.1:0-6086 GCF_011378745.1 Pseudoalteromonas sp. Z1A6 | reverse complement strand
ATTTTTTGTTAATTTTTTTGCGACTAACCATTCATTCTCACTCTATTGTTATATTGCATATTTGCCGATTAAAGCATGCGCGCCTTGGTGCTCATGCGGTTAGTTGTTTAAAAATAAGCATAAATAGCTATGCAAATAGTTATTCACTATCTATGAAATAATATCTTTAGCCCTTTATTTTCAAGGGATACATGAAAGTTTTTAACGAGACAGATATAAGTAATTCTGAAATAATGTGCGTCTGAAAATTGAACCACAAAGCAATTTTGCGCAATTATCAGGTTACTGATCTTGCCTATAAAGTTGGTTACAAATATTAACCAAACACCTATTTTGATGTTTTGTGTTGCTCACAATTAAGAGGAAATAAAATGACAGTCAATCGCGAATTATTTGATCACGTAATGGTTCCTAACTACGCACCTTCAAGCGTAATTCCTGTTCGAGGCGAAGGTTCTCGCGTATGGGATCAACAAGGTCGAGAGTTTATCGACTTTGCTGGTGGTATTGCAGTTAACTGTCTTGGCCATTGCCACCCTGCATTAGTAGGCGCATTAAAAGAGCAAGGCGAAAAAATTTGGCATCTATCAAATGTAATGACCAATGAGCCGGCACTTCGCCTAGCTAAAAAAATGGTTGATGCTACATTTGCTGAAAAAGTTTACTTTGCCAACTCAGGCGCAGAAGCAAACGAAGCAGCGCTTAAATTAGCGCGTCGTTTTGCACTTGATAAGTTTGGCGCAGAAAAATCACAAATCATCGCGTTTAACAAAGGTTTCCACGGTCGTACATTCTTTACCGTAACTGTTGGTGGCCAAGCTGCATATTCAGATGGTTTTGGTCCTAAGCCTGGCGACATTGTACATTGTGATTACAACGACCTAGCTGCTTTTGAAGCGCTTATCAGCGATAAAACATGTGCCGTAATGATGGAACCTCTTCAAGGTGAAGGCGGTATTGTTTCACCAACTGACGAGTTTGCTCAAGGCGTTCGCGATTTATGTACTAAACATAACGCACTGCTTATTTTTGATGAAGTTCAAACAGGTGTTGGCCGTACTGGCGATTTATACGCATACCAAGGCTTAAACATAGTACCTGATATTTTAACTTCAGCTAAAGCACTTGGCGGCGGTTTCCCTATTGGCGCTATGATCACAACAACTGAAATTGCACAGCATCTTAAAGTAGGTACTCATGGTTCTACTTATGGCGGCAACCCGCTTGCGTGTGCTGTTGCAGAAGCTGCATTTGATACAGTAAATACCCCAGAAGTACTTGCTGGCGTAAAAGCTAAAGCAGCATTATTTAATGAACTACTTACTGCGGTTAACGACAAATACAACGTATTTAGCGAAATCCGTGGCCAAGGTTTATTAATTGGTGCAGTAGTGAACGAGCAATATAAAGGTCGTGCAAAAGAGTTTTTAGTGGCAGGGACTGAGCAAGGCCTTATGTCATTAGTTGCTGGTGCAGACGTAATACGTTTCACTCCATCTTTAGTAATTCCTGAAGCGGACATTCGCGAAGGTATGGCACGCTTTGAAAAAGCAGTAGCAAGCGTAGTAAACGCATAAGCGACTTAAGCCAACCAATTAAGGGCAAGCACTGCTTGCCCTGCAATTCCTATTTACCGTTATTTATAAGGGAGCAAGCGGACTCATGATGATCCTTCGCCCAATCCAGCAAAATGATTATTCAGCATTACTGAAAATTGCCCACGAATCAGGGCATGGTTTTACGTCTTTGCCATTAAACGAAGAACTATTGCAAAAAAAGATCGACCATTCAGTAAGCTCTTTTGCTAAACAAACGTCACAACCTGGTGACGAAGGCTACCTGTTTGTTCTTGAAGATAGCGAAACCGGTGACGTTGTAGGAACATCTGCAATTGAAGCTGCGGTAGGGCTTGATGATGCATTTTATCATTATCACTTAAGTAAAGTGATTCACTCTTCGCGCACATTAGACGTATACAAAGCGGTTGATATTCTAACGCTATGTAACGACTACACAGGTGCTACAGAGCTTTGCACATTGTTTTTAAAAGATGGTTATCGTAAAAATTGTAACGGTAAGCTACTTTCAAA
Source organism: Pseudoalteromonas sp. Z1A6 (assembly GCF_011378745.1). Lineage (NCBI taxonomy): Bacteria > Pseudomonadati > Pseudomonadota > Gammaproteobacteria > Alteromonadales > Pseudoalteromonadaceae > Pseudoalteromonas > Pseudoalteromonas sp. Z1A6. The sequence continues at coordinate 3,996 of NZ_WTKW01000260.1, read as the reverse complement.
AGCGCGCTTTATGTTTATAAAACAGCATCAAGAGCGTTTTGCGCAAACAGTAATCGCAGAAATGCGCGGTGTGTCTGACGAAAACGGCAGCAGCCCTTTTTGGCAGTGGCTTGAAGAGCACTTCTTCTCAATGGATTTTCCAACAGCTGATTACCTAACAGGTATTGGCCAAAAGGTTTTCATTGCTGAATTAATGCCTAAATACCCAATTTACGTAAACTTGCTAAGTAAAGATGCGCAAGCCGTAATAGGTAAAGTACACGACAACACTCGCCCAGCAATCGAGTTATTAAAAAGCGAAGGCTTTACGTTTAATGGCTACGTAGACATTTTTGACGGCGGCCCAACGGTTGAAGCAAAAGTAGATAACATTGCGACTATTCGTAATGCACGTAACTTTAACGTTGAAATTGGCGAAATGACTGGCGACACCATGGTGTTACTAGCTAACGAAAAGCTTAATGACTTTAGAGCAACCGTTGCACCAATGACATTTGACGAGCGCGCAAAAAGCCTTATTTTATCGCAAGAAATAGCAGATGCACTGCATTTGCACACTGGCGATATTGTTAGTGCAACCACGATTTAATTTAGGAGAAAGTATATGACTCATCCTGCACAATTTATAAATGGTCAATGGTCACAAGGCCAAGGCACAGAATTTAATTCAGTAAACCCTGCAAATAACGACGTTATTTGGCAGGCTTCATCGGCAACTGCGGCGCAAGTAGACACCGCAGTAAATGCAGCGCGCGAAGCGTTTTATGCATGGGCTGATAAAAGCTTTACTGAGCGCTTGGAAATAATTAAAGCATTTGCAGCGCAATTAAAAGAAAACAGCGAAGAGCTCGCTATTACTATTGCACAAGAAACAGGTAAGCCATTGTGGGAAACTCGCACAGAAGCGGGTGCTATGGTTGGTAAAATTGCCATTTCTGAAAAAGCATTTTTAGAGCGCACTGGCGACGTAGAAAACGCAATGCCACTTGGCCGTGCGATGATTCGTCATAAGCCACATGGTGTTGTAGCCGTATTTGGTCCGTATAACTTTCCGGGTCACTTACCTAATGGCCACATTGTGCCAGCGCTTTTAGCAGGTAACACGGTTGTGTTTAAACCGTCTGAACTTACTCCTAAAGTAGCTGAGCTTACGCTTAAACTGTGGGAAAAAGCAGGCTTACCAGCAGGTGTCATTAACCTTGTACAAGGTGAAGTAGAAACGGGTAAAGCCCTTGCTGCTCACAAAGGTATTGATGGCTTGTTCTTTACGGGTTCTTCGCGTACTGGTCATATTTTACATGAACAGTTTGCGGGTCAACCTGGCAAAATTTTAGCGCTAGAAATGGGTGGTAATAACCCACTTATTATTACTGACGTTGAAGACACTAAAGCGGTTGTTCACGATATTATTCAATCAGCGTTTATCTCAAGTGGCCAGCGTTGTACGTGTGCACGTAAACTATTTTTACCAACTGGTAGCAAAGGCGATGTGATACTTGAGCGTTTAATCACAGCAACTAAAGCGATTAAAGTAGGTAATTATGACGATGCAGACCAGCCATTTATGGGCTCTATGATCTCATCAGCTGCAGCTGCAGGCATGGTTAAAGCGCAAAACGAGCTTGTTGAGCTTGGTGGTGAAGTATTAGTAGAACTTGAGCACACAGCTAATACTGGCTTTGTAACACCAGGTATTATTGAGTGTACAAATATTAGTGACTTCCCAGATGAAGAGCATTTTGGACCACTTTTAAAAGTATTCCGCTTTGACGACTTTGACCAAGCCATTGATAAAGCAAACGATACAACCTTTGGTTTATCGGCTGGTTTATTAAGTGACAGTGCAGCAGATTACGACCATTTCTTACGTCGTATTCGTGCAGGTATTGTTAACTGGAATCGCCCAATTACTGGCGCATCAAGCGCAGCACCGTTTGGTGGTATTGGCGCATCGGGCAATCACAGAGCAAGCGCGTATTACGCAGCCGATTACTGTGCATACCCAGTTGCTTCGGTAGAGCTTGAAAAAGTAGCTATGCCAGCAACACTAAGCCCAGGCTTAAAAATAGATTAAGTAGTAATACTACTTAATTATTATAAAAGCAGCTTCGGCTGCTTTTTTTGTATTGCTAACGCGCAAAGCTAGCAATCAACAGCGCTTTCTGCTTAAATCAAAAATAATTAATTATACAAAGGTGGTACAAAAATGGTTTTAGATAGGCAAGGGTACGATGATTTGATCATGTATCTAACTCAAAATTTAGCATTGTTTGAGAAGCCAGGCGAAATAAAACCAGGTGCCCCAACAGTCATGGAATTAATCGAAGACGTTATTGCACAAAATGTGATGCTTATTTGCGAGCAGCACACAAACCTCAACACAGAGCAGCGTAGTCAAATTGTACGCGAAGTTGACGGCATAGTTTACGATTTAGAAGAAGTCCTCAGCAGCATCACCTCACAGCCTGTCACGGTTGAACAGCATGCCTTTATAGATGAATTTGCAGGTTTAGTAAAAAACCTCTTTGATAGCGCTTTAACGCAACAATCTTAGCCATTTTATAGCCCTGCGTTGCATTTTCATTTGCAACTACGGCTAACTTGCTTACAATCAAGAAAATATTTTTTTGAGATATAACAATGCAAGCAAATGTAAAATGGGTTGAAGGCGATACGTTTATTGGTCGTTCTAATTCTAACCACAATGTTGTGTTTGATGGCGGCAGCGATAGTGCAGCACCAAGCCCAATGGAAATGGTTTTAATGTCAGTTGGCTGTTGTTCATCAGTTGATGTGGTTAGTATTTTAAAAAAAGCCAAACAAGATTTTTCAGATGTACAGGTGCAACTAAGTGCAGAGCGCGCAGAAACAGCCCCTCGCGTGTTTACCAAAATTAACTTACACTTTGTTGTTAAAGGCAATAATGTGTCTGAAAAACACCTTGCACGTGCAGTTTCACTCTCTGCTGAAAAGTATTGCTCGGTTGCATTAATGCTTGATAAAACAGTAGAAATTACGCATAGCCACGAAGTTGTGCAAGAACAAGCAAAATAACGCTTTTTCCACGAGGGAAATTCGTATAAAATCCGCGAACTTTTCATTCTGCAGGTGCAGAACCCACTAATTTATAGGTTGGTTTATTATGAACAAACCCTTCGATAAACTTAAACTTCATGGCTTTAACAATTTAACCAAAAGTTTAAGCTTTAGTATTTATGATATTTGTTACGCAAAGACCGAGCAACAACGTAAAGAATATATTGAATATATCGATGAGCAGTACAGTGCAGATAGACTAACCGACATTTTAGGTGAAGTTGTTGATATTATTGGTGCTAACATTTTAAATGTAGCGCGCCAAGATTATGAACCACAAGGCGCAAGTGTAACTATTTTGGTTTCAGAAGAACCAGTAGAAGAGCAGCAAAATTACGATGCTGACGAAGCACCAGGCCCATTACCTGATTCAGTTGTTGCGCACCTAGATAAAAGCCACATTTGTGTACACACATACCCAGAAGCTCACCCTGATGATGGTATTTGTACATTCCGTGCTGATATTGAAGTGTCTACTTGTGGCATTATTTCGCCACTTAAAGCGTTAAACTTCTTAATTCATAGCCTTGAGTCAGATGTAGTAACTATTGATTACCGCGTTCGTGGTTTTACCCGCGACATAAACGGTGTTAAACACTACATTGATCACGCGATTAGCTCGATTCAAAACTTCATGACAGAAGATACAAAAGAAGCGTACCAAATGATGGACGTGAACGTGTATCAAGAAAACCTGTTCCACACCAAAATGATGTTAAAAGAAACCGATTTAAACACGTACTTATTCGGTATTTCGACAGCAGACTTATCAGAGGGCGAAGAAGAACAAATTCGCTCAAAGCTGACCCGTGAAATGCAAGAAATATTCTATGGCCGTAACCTGCCAGATACAGAATAATAGCAACGAATTAAATTAAAAATGGCGCTCAGTGAGCGCCA
>NZ_WTKW01000026.1:0-21413 GCF_011378745.1 Pseudoalteromonas sp. Z1A6 | reverse complement strand
GCAAGCTTAACCCTACAACTTATTCTCATATCTTTGAAAAAGTATCAGGCATAAAAAATCCCCGCTTATGCGAGGATTTTATCATCTAAAATTAAAAATTAGATTCTATATAAAATAGAATTACTGACCTTTAACTTCTTTAAGACCGTTGTACGGTGCTTTATCACCTAATTGCTCTTCAATACGTAGTAATTGATTGTACTTTGCAACACGGTCAGAACGGCTCAATGAACCTGTTTTAATTTGACCTGCAGCAGTACCAACCGCTAAATCAGCAATTGTTGAATCTTCAGTTTCACCAGAACGGTGAGAAATAACAACAGTAAAACCAGCATCTTTAGCCATTTTGATTGCAGCTAAAGTTTCAGTTAAAGAACCGATTTGGTTAAACTTAATTAAGATTGAGTTAGCAATACCGTTGTCGATACCACGTTTTAAAATCTTAGTATTTGTTACAAATAAATCATCACCTACTAATTGGATTTTATCACCCATTAGTTTAGTTTGATGTGCAAAGCCATCCCAATCAGACTCATCAAGACCATCTTCAATAGAAACGATTGGGTACTGATTAGTAAGATTTTGTAAGAAGAAGTTAAATTCTTCAGAAGTGAATTTTTTGCCTTCACCCTTAAGGTCGTAGATGTTTGCTTCTTTGTCGTAGAACTCAGATGCAGCACAATCCATCGCTAAAGTAATATCTTTACCTAGCTCGTAACCTGCGTTTGCTACAGCTACTTTAATTGCAGCAAGAGCCGCTTCGTTAGATGCAAGGTTTGGTGCAAAACCACCTTCATCGCCAACCGCTGTTGAATGACCATCAGCTTTAAGTACTTTAGCAAGGCTATGGAATACTTCAGCACCCATGCGTAGGCCTTCGCGGAAGTTTTTAGCGCCAACAGGTTGGATCATGAATTCTTGAATATCTACAGAGTTATCTGCATGCTCACCACCATTGATGATGTTCATCATTGGAAGTGGCATAGAGTAAACACCTGGCGTGCCGTTTAAGTCAGCGATATGTTCATAAAGCTCAACTTTTTTAGACTGTGCAGCTGCTTTCGCGGTTGCTAGTGATACAGCTAAGATTGCGTTTGCACCTAATTTTTCTTTATTTTCGGTACCGTCTAAATCTAGCATCACTTTATCTACAGCGCTTTGATCTAATGCACTTTGGCCTTTTAAAGCATCAGCAATTTCGTTATTGATATAACCAACTGCTTTTAATACACCTTTACCTAAGTAACGTGATTTATCACCGTCGCGTAACTCTAATGCTTCACGAGTACCAGTAGATGCGCCTGAAGGTGCTGCTGCACGACCCCAAGAGCCATCTGCTAAATGTACGTCTGCTTCAACAGTTGGGTTACCACGCGAGTCCATAATTTCGCGACCGATTACTTTTACGATTTCTGACATCTTGATTCCTCTATATTCCCAAAATGGTGAGTTCAGCTAACTTTACTACGTTTTATATAGCTTAGTCAGCCCTTAAAACAAAAAAGCCGTGCAATATGCACGGCTTTTAAAATTACGAATTCGCTTTTTGGTGGATATGCGCGGCTGCTACAAACCCTTCAAACAACGGATGACCATCACGTGGAGTTGACGTGAATTCCGGGTGGAACTGCGCGGCAATAAACCATGGGTGATCTTTATTTTCGATAATTTCTACCAGTTTTTTATCTTCTGATAAACCAGTAAAGCTTAAGCCTGCTTTTTCAAGTATTTCTACAAAGTTATTATTTACTTCGTAGCGATGACGATGACGTTCAACAATTTCGTCGCTGCCATATACTTCGCGTACTTTAGAACCTGGTGTTAAATGACATTTTTGTGCGCCTAAACGCATAGTGCCACCTAAATCAGATTTTTCGCTACGTGTTTCAACATTACCTTCAGCATCTAGCCATTCAGTAATTAAGCCAACTACTGGCGCTTCTGAATTTGCATTAAACTCTGTAGAGTTTGCATCCGTTAAGCCTGCAACATTACGTGCATATTCAATTAATGCTACTTGCATACCTAAACAAATACCTAGGTATGGTACTTTATTTTCACGTGCGTATTTAGCCGCTAAGATTTTACCCTCAACACCACGTCCGCCAAATCCACCTGGTACTAAAATAGCATCTAAGTGTGAAAGTAATTCAACACCTTTGTTTTCTAAATCTTGTGAATCTACGTATTGAATATTAATTGTTAAACGGTTTTTAAGGCCCGCATGCTTTAATGCTTCATTAACCGATTTGTACGCATCTGGTAATTCAGTGTATTTACCAACCATACCAATTGTCACTTCACCCGTTGGGTTAGACTCTTGATAAAGTACTTGTTCCCACTCAGCTAAATCAGCTTCTGGTGGATCTAAGTGAAAACGACGACATACGAAGTTATCTAATTCTTGCGTTTTTAATAGCGCTGGAATTTTATAAATGCTGTCTACGTCAGGTAATGAAATAACCGCTTTTTCTTCTACGTTTGTGAATAATGAGATTTTTGCACGCTCATTATTAGGTAGTTTACGGTCTGAACGACAAATAAGAATATCTGGCTGAATACCTACTGAGCGTAACTCTTTAACAGAGTGCTGAGTTGGTTTTGTTTTAACTTCACCTGCAGGGCCTAAAAATGGCACTAACGTTAAGTGAATAAATAGCGCGCGTTCGCGGCCAATTTCAGTTCCCATCTGACGAATTGCTTCAATAAACGGTTGTGATTCTATATCACCTACAGTGCCGCCAATTTCTACAATAGCAATATCATAACCTTCAGCACCGTCGTATACACGTTGCTTAATATCGTTAGTGATATGTGGAATAACCTGAATAGTAGCGCCTAAGTATTCACCACGGCGCTCACGACGTAATACGTCTTCATATACACGGCCTTGTGTGAAGTTATTACGACTAGTCATTTTGGTACGAATAAAACGCTCGTAGTGACCTAAATCAAGGTCAGTTTCTGCGCCGTCTTCTGTAACGTAAACTTCACCGTGTTGAATTGGGCTCATTGTGCCTGGGTCAACGTTGATGTAAGGATCCAGCTTTAAAATGGTAACATTTAAACCACGGGCTTCTAAAATAGCGGCCAGTGAAGCTGCGGCAATACCTTTACCCAACGAAGAAACAACTCCGCCAGTAACGAAGATAAATTTTGTACTCATGCGAACCCTAGAATATCAGGAATTAAAAGGAATATAACACCCAAAGAAGAGCCTAAGGGTATATCATCAAGACGGGGCGAAATTGTACCAAAACACTGCTTATCAATCCAGCTAAAATTAGCTAATGCGCGCACAAAAAATGTGCACTATTTAACATTAAGCCTATTTTACTTTTTTAATCGCATCCCATGCGCTGTCCATTTCTTCAAAGGTGGCTGTATCTAAGCTTTTACCTTGCGCATGCAAATAGGCGTTTACCTTTTCAAAACGCGCTGAAAACTTATCATTAGCGCTACGAAGCAGTTGTTCGGGATCTCGTTTAACATGGCGTACAACATTAACAGTGGCAAAAAGTAAGTCGCCGAGCTCTTCCGCTGTATGATCAGATAACGGGTCTTGCTCAATCGCTTCTTTTACTTCAAGCACTTCTTCGCTCACTTTATCAAGTGCACCATGATACGTTGGCCAATCGAAACCAAGTGCGGCAACCCGTTGTTGAATTTTTTTGGCTTTACTTAAGCTTGGCATATTGGCAGGAATATCTTGCCAAAAAGAAGGTGATTCTGTTTGCGCTTTAGCACTGCGCTCTTGTGCTTTGATTGTTTGCCACTGGTGCGATAGCTGCTTATCTGTTAGCTCTTTTTTATCGCCAAATACATGCGGGTGACGACGTGTAAGCTTATCGTTTAATTGCTCCACTACATCATTAAAATCAAATAGATTTTGCTCTTGTGCAAGCTGCGCATAAAAAATAATTTGAAATAACAAATCACCCAATTCACCTTTAAGCTCATCTAAGTTGCCTGACTCAATACAGTCGGCAACTTCGTATGCTTCTTCTAGTGTATGCGGCACAATAGATTTAAAATCTTGTTTGAGATCCCACGGGCAACCGCCCTTGGGATCTCGCAGTGTTTTCATTATGCTAAGAAGTTGTGTAAGCGCTGCATTATCATTCATGATTAATGACCACGCTTGGCATCGTGTACACCTTCAATTTGGTGTAACTTAGAAAGAACACGGTTAGTACCCGATAAGTCATGTACTTCTATTTGCATCGTAAATATAGCTAACTGATTATCTTCAACCGTATTTACGTTCATATTTAAAACATTTACTTTTTCGTTAGCAAGTACTGAGCTTATATCGCGTATTAGGCCTGAACGATCGGTTGCTTCTATTTTAATACTTAGTGCGTACGAGCCGTTGATATCATCAGACCAACTTACCGAAATAACACGCTCTGGATGCTGATTTTTTAAGTTATTAAACGAATCACAGTCTTCCTTATGAACACCTATTCCTCGACCTTGCGTTATATAACCTATTATCTCATCGCCAGGGACAGGACGACAGCATTTGGCTACATGGCTCATTAAGCTACCAACGCCATCAACCACTATGCCGTTTTTGTCACCGGTTACTTTGCTAGGCGCTTTAATACGAATAACCGGTTCATCTTCTGTCCGATCACTTACAAAGTTAAGCATTTGATTGAGGCGTACATCGCCCGCACCAATTGCAACCATTAAGTCATCAAGTTCTTTAAAGTTAAAACGCTTGATGGCTGGCTCTAAATCTTTGTATGTTAAATTAAGCTTTTGTAATTCACTGTCGAGAATTTCTTTCCCCGCACTTAAGTTTTTGTCGCGGTCGAGCTGTTTAAACCAGTGATGAATTTTGGCTCTAGCGCGCGATGACTTAATGTATCCTAATGACGGGTTTAACCAATCACGACTTGGATTTGGTTGTTTTTGGGTCAGTATTTCTACCTGATCCCCCGTTGTAAGTTGATGCGTGAACGGCACTATTTTGCCGAAAATTTTTGCGCCAATACAACGATGCCCTACATTTGAGTGAATGTAGTAAGCAAAATCAAGTGGTGTAGCGCCAAGTGGTAAATCGATAATATCGCCGCTTGGGGTAAATATGTATACGCGGTCTTCTACTACTTGGTTTTTAAGCTCTTCTGCTAAATCGCCACCATCGACTACTTCTTCTTGCCATTGAAGTAACTTACGCAACCAGCTAATTTTTTGCTCATAACCCGAGCCGCGTCCCGGTAATGCACCTTCTTTGTACATCCAGTGTGCAGCCACACCCAACTCAGCATCTTGATGCATATCGCTGGTACGAATTTGTATTTCTACTGTTTTACCTTCAGGCCCAAATACTACGGTATGGATTGACTGATAGCCGTTTTGTTTTGGGGTTGCTACATAGTCGTCAAACTCTTTATTAAGATGACGCCAATTGGTGTGCACAATACCCAGCGCTCCATAACAATCTTGTAGGCGTTCAACAACGATACGCATTGCACGAATATCAAAAAGCTGATCAAACTCGTAGTTTTTTTGCTGCATTTTTTTATAAATGCTGTAAATGTGCTTGGGGCGGCCATAAACTTGGGCCTCTATGCCCGCTTCACTTAAACGGTTTTTTACTTGCTCAACCATATCTTCCATATAGGCTTCGCGCGTAAGACGTTTGTCGTCAAGTTGTTTGGCTATGCTTTTATAGGTGCCTGGGTGCAAATATCTAAACGATAAATCTTCCAGTTCCCACTTTAATTGCCCTATTCCTAATCTGTTTGCCAATGGTGCAAAAATATCAGCCGTTTCTTTAGCGGCAATGACGCGGTCTTCTTCATCCGCATTTTTTACATTACGTAAATGACATACCTGCTCGGCAAGCTTAATGACCACGGCGCGCACATCTTCAACCATGGTTAATAACATTTTTCGAATATTATCAACTTGCATAGTTCCTTTACCTTGATGCGATAAAGTACTAATAGTGGCCATTTGTGCAACCCCAGTTAACAGCATGGCTATATTACTACCAAGCTGCTCTTCTATGGTTTCAAGTGATATTAAATCGTTTAAAAAATACGGGGTTAAATACGCAGTAGCTAACGATTCGGGGTCGAGATTTAGCTCAGCTAAAATTTCAACCATTTCGATTGCAGTAGTTTGCCTGCTTTCATTATCACATTTTACGCAGAGCGCTTGCGCTTTAGTAAGTAGCTCTGTTTTTTCTTCAGACAAGGCAAGAAATGAAAGCCGAGTGCTAAAATCTGTTGTCTCATCTTGTTGATGTGATTGTCGTGTAGCTACCATAATGCGTTCTACCTCCGTTGAAATAACGCCATAGTTTCAATATGCCCTGTATGAGGAAACATATTCATTAGCCCAATTTTATTAAGATCAAAGCCAGCTTGTGAAATAATTGCGCTGTCACGGGCTAAAGTAACAGGGTCACAAGAGACATATAAAATAGTTTTAAACTGCTTTAAAGATAATTGCTCTAATACAGCCATTGCACCAGTCCTAGAAGGATCGAGTACAAGCACATGTAAGTTTTTACTAAACCATGGGGCGCTCTGTATGCTTTGCGTTAAATCAAAGCAATGAAACTGCGCATTGGTAATAGAGTTAGTTTGCGCATTTTGAGCAGCCATTGCAACCGCTGAAGTCACACCTTCTACGCCAATTACAGATTTTGCTTGTTTTGCCAACACTAATGAGAAATTACCAATGCCACAAAATAAATCCAATAAATTTTCATCACCTTTTAAATCAAGCCAATTTGCGGCTTGCTTTAACATAGCTTCGTTAACTTGCGCATTTACCTGAATAAAATTACCTAAACCAAATTCAAATTTTAGATCAAACTCTTTAAGATAATAAAACGGCATGGCTAAGTGTGAATGCTCAATTACATCGCTCTCGCTTTGCCATACAACTTCAAACTGTTGGCTTTTTGTTATGTGCTCAACCAAAGCCTTTGTATCATCGTTAATTGCTTTAGTGTGACGAATAACAACAAAGTTTTTCTCATCACTTTGGCATAACTGTAAATGGCTTATACTGTGCAGCGCTTTGTGTTGATTAATTAAACCATCAAAAAGTGTAAAAACATCTGCAAATACTTCATCAAGTACTGTACATTTATTAATACTGACAATATTTTTTGAACCACTGGCTCTGTAACCCACACGCATTTTTTTTGCTGCTTTATCAAACATAACGGCTATGCGAGCGCTGCGCCTGTAATGCACAGACTTACTTAATAATGGAGCTTGCCAGTTTAAGCTGTTTAATTTAGCAAACTTACTAAATAGCTGAGTAACTGCAGTTTGTTTTTCTACAACTTGTTGGCTTACTTCTAAATGCTGTAATTGGCAGCCACCACACTGATTATAGTGCTCACAAAAAGCGTCTACTCTTGATTCACTCGCTTTAATAACTTTAATTACTTTTGCACTGCTGTATTTAGCTTTATCTTCGACGAGCATTGCTTTAACTGTTTCATTTGGTAATGCACCGCTTACAAAGCATACTTTATTATTATGCTTAGCAATGCCACGCCCTTGATGATCCATTCCCGTTATATTTAATTCTAATGTTTGTTGCTTAAGCGGTTTTTTTTTCGCTTTAAAAATTTGCGCCATTAGGCATTACCTTCAGTTTATTTATGAAGCACCTATATTTAGATGCTTTAGAATGCGTGTTGAACCGTATATACTCAAATCATACTAATAACGATAAAACGCTCCCATTATGACCAAATTAGGCTTACGCGATTCTGTTTTAACACTGACCCTGATCCCAACGGTGATCATAGGATTACTACTTGGTGGCTATTTTACAATAAATCGTTACATTGAGCTTGATGAAATTTTATATCAGCAAGGTACTACTATTTCTGAGCCCCTTGCTATTGCGCTTGAGCAACCCATGCTCGAAAAAAACAAACAGCTATTGAATCGCCTTATAAGCTACACACATAACAAGCACTCCCCTACAATTAAGTCGATTGCAATTTTTGATAAAAATAATGCGCTATTAATGACGAGTAATTATCACCGCTCATTTGAAAAGTTAATTAATCAAAAGACGCTCATAAATTTAAAAACGACCCACGTGCAAAAGTCAGATGAGCTTGTTACATTCTTCACGCCCATTATTAACCATACAAGTCACGACTCTAAATGGGACCCATCTGCTTTTCAGTCATCTTTGGGCACCGTTATTATACAGCTAAACAAAGACCAAGCGGTTATAGGGCAGCAACGTGCTTTATTAATTAGCGGTATTGTAATTATTTTATCATTGGTGTTTGCAGCAATTTTAGCTTTAAGGTTAAGCCGCATGTTTATGACGCCGCTTAATAAGTTAGTACTTGCAACCGACAAGTTAGTCGAAGGTAAAAGAAGTACTGGCCTTAACGACAACATGATAGGTGAATTTGAGCTATTGCGAGAAGGCTTAAATACCATTGCTCACACTATGGTGATGCAAAAAGATGAAATGCAAAAAAATATTGATCAAGCAACTAGCGACTACCGTGAAACACTAGAGCAATACGAAACTTCAAATATAGAACTCTCGTTTGCAAAAAAAGAAGCTCAAGATGCTAACCGCGTAAAATCAGACTTTTTAGCTAAAATGAGTCACGAACTTCGTACTCCGTTAAATGGTGTTATTGGATTTACACGCCAGCTTTATAAAACACCACTAAACAAGCATCAAAAAGATTATCTCGACACTATTATGCTATCAGCAAATAGTTTAATGACTATTATTAGCGACATTCTAGATTTCTCCAAACTAGAAGCGGGTGCAATGGAACTTGAGTCGATTCAGTTTCAACTTCGTGATGCTGTAAATGAAGTGATGACGCTACTCGCTCCTAGCGCACACGATAAGCAATTAGAGCTATCCATTTACATTAACCAACAAGTACCAGATGACTTAACGGGCGATCCCACTCGCTTTAAACAAGTGCTGATAAACCTATTAAGTAATGCGATTAAATTTACTGAAAAAGGCTCCATTAAGGTCGACATAAGCCATCGGTTACTCGACGACGAACGCACCTCTTTACTTGTGTCAGTAACAGATACTGGCGTGGGTATACCTATGGATAAGCAAGACTCTTTATTTACTCCATTTGGGCAAGCAGACTCAAGCATTACACGTAAGTTTGGTGGTACAGGTCTTGGCCTCATTATTACTAAGCATATTGTTGAAGCGATGAATGGCCGCATAACATTAAACTCTGCACCAGGTAACGGTACCTGTTTTACATTCAATAGTGTGTTTAGTTTGCCCAATCATGTATTTACTAACGACTTACCGACTAAATCGCTCATTGGTAAGCGTATTTTGTATTTAGAGCCACACGAGCATACACATCACGCTGTACTTTCGTTATTGACTCAATGGGAATCAAGCGTAACGGCATGTTTTAACGAGACTAGCTTTTTAGACGCTATAAAAAATACTGAACATAAATATGATGTTTGCTTAATTGGCCATATGGCATCAGTTGATGATATGCAGCAACTAAAAAGCTATGTGAAAGCCGTGCGTGAATCTACTGATTACTTATATTTAATGCTTAATACTGTATCGCACAATATGCGAGAAGCCTTTATAGGCAGCGGTGCTGATGCGTGTTTAAGTAAACCACTTAATCACCGTAAGTTATGTGAAGTACTTGCTGCACCTTACAGGCTTGACCACCCTACTCATAATATTGAACAAAACGATCAAGCTTTGCTGCCGTTAAAAGTATTAGTTGTTGATGATAACGATGCCAACTTAAAACTTCTCCATACTTTATTAAGTGAACAGATTGAAGTAATAGAAACGGCACATAATGGTTCACAAGCATACAGCTTAAGTAAAAGTCATAAATACGACATAATTTTTATGGATATTCAGATGCCAATTATGGACGGTATAACCGCATGCAAGCTTATACAAGAATCATCACTTAATGAAGATACACCCATTATCGCTGTAACGGCACACGCCCTTCAAAGCGAAAAAGAGCAACTACTAAAAGATGGCTTTAAAGGCTATTTAACTAAGCCTATTGATGAAGATATGCTTAAACAAATTATTAGCGACCATAGTCCACAGACCCCAGTTAATCGCGATAAAGCTAAAACAGATACACCACAAAGTCCTGCACCATTTCAAAGTAGTCGAATTGATTGGGCACAAGCCCTGCAGCGTGCTGGCGGAAAGAGCGAGTTAGCGCTAGAGATGCTTAATATGCTACTTCTAAGCGTCCCTGAAACTCTTACATTGCTTGCTAAAGCGATAGAGAGTAATGATTGTCAGCAAGTCTTAAGTATTGTCCACAAGTTTCATGGTGCATGTTGCTACACTGGTGTACCAAAACTTAAATCACTCGCAGAAACAATTGAAACATCACTTAAAAATAAATGCTTGTTAGAGAATATTGAACCTGAATTATTTGAGCTACAGGACGAGCTTGAAAACTTACTTGCTGATGCAAGCGTAACTGAGTTACAAAGATAAGCTTTGAATTTTAGATACAAAAAAACGCGGCATTAACCGCGTTTTTTTAATTAAGCTTTTTAAATACTTATGTAGAATCGTATTACATTCTTGCTTCAATCATTAATCGTTTCATATCGCGTACGGCTTTATCGAGTCCATCTATCGCTGCACGAGCAATAATAGCGTGGCCAATATTTAGCTCATAAATCTCAGGCATCGCGGCAATGGGTTTAACGTTATGGTAATGAAGACCATGGCCAGCGTTAACAATCAAACCTAAGCTTGCTGCGTATTTAACACCTTCACGAATATGCTCTAACTCTTTGTGTAAATCAGTATCATTTGTTGCATCAGCATACGCGCCTGTGTGTATTTCTACATAAGGAGCACCACATTCTTTGGCTGCATCTAGTTGTGCTTTATCTGCATCAATAAATAGCGATACTTTAATACCCGCGTCGGTAAGCGTTTTTGTTGCGGCTTTAATTTTATCTATATTACCCGCTACATCTAAGCCGCCCTCGGTGGTTAACTCTTCGCGCTTTTCAGGTACTAAACACACGTACTCGGGTTTTACTTCAAGCGCTATTTGTATCATTTCATCGGTAACAGCGGTTTCAAGATTCATGCGAGTTTGGATAGTTTTAGCCATCACATAAACGTCGCGATCTTGAATATGGCGTCTGTCTTCACGTAAGTGGATCGTAATACCGTCTGCGCCTGCATGCTCTGCTACACTGGCTGCATGGGCTGGATCTGGGTAACTTGTTCCACGCGCTTGACGAAGTGTTGCAATATGATCTACGTTTACACCCAAAAGAATATCTTTCATTTTCTTACCTGTAAAATTACGTTTATTGAGAGGCCATAAATAGCTCACGGCTTTTTAATGGTTTACTACCTAATAAGGGTTTTAATAAATAGCGACTTAATTGCTTTGCCATATATAGCACATCACTTTGGCTAAAGTCATGATTTGCTATGGCGTTAAGTTGTTTGCCACTAAATCCAGAACGCGTATCTTCTTGTACTAAAAAACCAAGTTCGGGGAAATAACTATACGTCTGCTTTTCATCTATTGGTTCACCACTGGCATCAAAACTAAAATCCACGCCATAACCGAGTAATTCCAATAATTGAAATTCGTACGAGCGAAGCACTTCTTGTAAATTGGCTCCGCTGTTTAGGTTTTCTAGGTGAGATTTATATAGCTCAAATACTTGTTCAATTGGCTCATTAACAGGAACGATGCGATTAGTCAGCTCATTCAAATAAAAACCACAATAAAGCTCATCACCTTTTAAAAAGTGCGGGTTACCATGCAGTTCAAACTTATTGATATATTTTAAATCGTACTTGCCACTGTAATTAACAAGGAGTGCCTGGAACGGCTGAAGTTGTGCTTTATGTTTAGTGGCCTGGCGACCACTAATTCGGGCCAGCATTCTTAACTGGCCAACGCCTTCTACAAGCATATCTAACATTACTTGGGAGTCACTATAAGGACGCCGATGTAATAAATACGCGGTGTAGAAGTCGCTATCCATTCACTAAGCTACTGCTTGGTTTAGTCTTCACTGTAACCTAAGCTTCTTAGTGCACGTTCATCATCAGCCCAACCCGACTTAACTTTAACCCAAAGCTCTAAAAACACTTTGTTATCAAGCATTTCTTCTATGTCTTTACGGGCTTCACGGCCAATGGTTTTTAGCTTTTCGCCTTTATTACCAATAACCATGCGTTTTTGTGTTTCGCGCTCAACAAGAATCAACCCATTGATGTGCCAAATACCGTTGTCTTGCCATTTAAACTGCTCAATTTCAACAGTCACAGAATACGGTAGTTCTTCACCCATAAAACGCATTAGCTTTTCACGAATAACTTCAGCTGCCATAAAGCGCATCGAACGGTCAGTTACATAATCTTCAGGAAAGTAAAATTCGCAAGGAGGTAAGCGTTTAGTTACTTCTGCTTTGATTAAATCAACGTTTTTACCTTGCGTTGCTGATACTGGCATAATTCCAACAAAATCAAACTTGTCACTTAACCACTTCATATGAGGCAATACAAGATCACGGTCTTTAACTTGGTCAATTTTATTAATAACCAATAATACAGGCTTACCACTTTGCGATACTTTATTAAGTACCATATCGTCATCTGCATTCCAATGAGTGCCTTCAACGACAAAAATAATAAGCTCTACATCGCCGATAGAACTAGACGCTGCTCGATTCATTAGACGGTTAATAGCACGCTTTTCTTCAACGTGTAGACCCGGTGTATCTATGTATACCGCTTGGTGTTTATCTACGGTATGAATACCCATAATACGATGACGTGTAGTTTGTGGTTTACGTGAGGTAATACTCACTTTTTGCTCAATGATTTCATTAAGCAAAGTCGATTTACCTACGTTTGGTCGACCGACAATCGCCACCATTCCACAAAATGTATCTACATCACGTTCATGAGGCTGTATTAAGGTATCAAGGTTCATTTTTAAGTATCTTCAATGCTTTTTCGGCAGCTTTTTGTTCGGCCTTACGGCGCGAGCTACCAACAGAAATTATGCTATCCATTCCATCAACAATACATTCAACCGTGAATGTTTGATTGTGTGCTTGGCCTTGTGTATCAACTACTGTGTAGCCCGGTAACGATAATTTACGGGCTTGTAAATACTCTTGCAGCAGGGTTTTAGGATCTTTCTGGTTAAGCCCTGGTGAAATAGCATCCAAACGTGATTGGTACCACGCCAATATAAGATCGCCACAACTGTCGATACCTGAATCTAAAAATGCAGCGCCTATAATAGCTTCTACTGCATCAGCAAGCGTTGACTCGCGACGAAAACCGCCACTTTTGAGCTCGCCCGGCCCTAAGCGTAAATAATCGCCTAGACCAAATTCAAGACCAAACTCAGCAAGTGTTTGACCACGCACAAGTGTTGAACGCATGCGGCTTAAATCGCCTTCACGCGCTTTAGGAAATTTGGCATAAAGTGCATTGGCAATCACAAAGCTTAAAATCGAGTCGCCTAAAAATTCTAGTCGCTCATTATGTTGGCCTTTGTGGCTGCGGTGCGTCATTGCTTGTTCAAGTAAACCTTGATCAGCGAATTCATAGCCAATTTTTTTATATAATTCTGTTACATTTTTTTTCATCGTTACTGAATATTACCTAGGCGTTCAAAGCGAACACCAGTTGGAACCCATCCTGGTAAAATATCATCAGGGCCATTCTCAAATTCAAAACTCATCCATATAAAGACAGCTTTACCCACCAAGTTTTCTTTTGGTACAAAGCCCCAAAAGCGACCATCTTGGCTGTTGTCGCGGTTATCACCCATCATAAAATAATGATCAGCAGGAACAGTCCATTCATCAGAAGGCGTGCCCGGTTGCTGATAGTAACGCCCTTTTCTTTCAGGCGCTTGTGGGTTGATTAATATATCATGCGTAACTGTTGTTAAATTTTCATTCACACGAGCTAGAGGCATTGGGCCTTGTTTAAATTCGTTATCATTAATTAGTTTAAAATCAATTTTATTGAATTCATTACATAAAAGCTCACCCTGTTGGGTTTCGCCTTCTTTACAGTTTGGCTGAATATATAAACGTTTATCACGATAAACAATTTTATCGCCAGGTAAACCAATCGTACGTTTAATATAGTCAACACTTTCATCTAAAGGGTATTTAAAAACAACAATATCACCACGTTCAGGCTCACCGACATCAACTAACTGAGTGCGCCAAACTGGGTCTTTTATTCCATATGAATACTTTTGTACTAAAATAAAGTCACCCACTAACAGTGTAGGCATCATTGAACCAGATGGAATTTGAAACGGTTCAAAAATAAATGATCTAAAAATAGTAATTGCTGCAATCATCGGGAAAATCGACTTTGCTGTTTCTGTTAGTACTGGTTCTGGTGCAATTAATGCCGCAGTTTCTTCATCTAACGGAGCTCCAGCAGACGTTTGCGCTATCGCTAAGCGCTCCTGTCTTTTAGGTGCATACATTAAGTGATCTATTAACCATATTAAGCCTGAGCCTAAGGTTAATAGCACCAATAAAACTGAAAAATAACCAGCCATTTATAATCCTTTGTTTTTATTTACCAACTTTTAAAATAGCTAAAAACGCTTCTTGAGGCACTTCAACATTACCTACTTGCTTCATACGTTTTTTACCATCTTTTTGCTTTTTAAGTAGCTTTTTCTTACGACTCACATCGCCACCGTAACACTTAGCAATTACGTTTTTACGTAACTGTTTTACCGTAGTACGTGCAATAACGTGTTGTCCAATAGCTGCTTGAATCGCAATATCAAACATTTGACGAGGAATAAGCTCTTTTAATGCATCAGCTAATTGGCGACCACGAGACTGAGCACCATCACGGTGAACAATAATCGCAAGTGCGTCAACACGCTCACTATTGATTAAAATATCAACACGCACCATATCTGATGTTTGAAAGTGTTTAAAGTTATAATCAAGCGATGCAAAACCACGGCTTGTTGATTTTAATTTATCAAAAAAGTCCATTACCACTTCAGCCATAGGTAGCTCATACGTAACAGCTACTTGCTTTCCGTGATAGGTCATTTTTGTTTGGCTACCGCGTTTTTCAATACACAAAGTAATAACATTACCTAAGTATTCTTGTGGTACCAAAATATTAGCTTCAACAATCGGCTCACGAATTTCTAAAATATCGTTTACTGCAGGTAAATCAGACGGGTTATCAATCTGGAATGTACCTTCTTTAGTAACTATCTCATAGATCACCGTAGGTGCCGTTGTAATTAAATCAATATCGTATTCACGCTCTAAACGCTCTTGAATGATTTCCATGTGCAGCATACCTAAAAAGCCACAGCGGAAACCAAAACCTAGTGCAGTTGAATTCTCTGGTTCAAAGAATAACGACGCATCGTTTAAGCTTAATTTGTTAAGTGCATCACGAAATGATTCATATTCATCAGATGCAATTGGGAACATACCCGCATAAACCTGAGGTTTTATTTTTTGAAAGCCTGGTAAGCGAAGCGGCGCCGCATTTTTTTGATGAGTAATAGTATCGCCCACTGGCGCACCATGTATCTCTTTAATACCGGCAATAACAAACCCTACTTCACCGGTTCTTAAAATACCGGTGTTAGTTTGCTTAGGTGTAAACACACCCACTTGGTCAGCTGTATGTATATGCTCGTTCGACATTATTTTTATTTTGTCGCCCGTGCGTAATTCACCGTGCTTAATACGCACTAGTGATACAACGCCTTGGTACGGGTCAAACCAAGAATCAATAATAAGTGCTTGTAGAGGCCCATCTTTTTCGCCTACTGGCGGCGGAACATCCCTAACAATCATTTCAAGTACTTCGGCAATACCTACACCCGTTTTAGCGCTACATTGCACTGCATCAAGGGCATCAATACCAATAATTTCTTCAATTTCTTCTGCAACACGTAAGGGATCCGCTTGCGGTAAATCGATTTTATTAAGTACTGGAATTACTTCTAAATCCATTTCCATCGCGGTGTAACAGTTAGCTAATGTTTGTGCTTCAACGCCTTGGCCTGCATCAACAACGAGTAGTGCACCTTCACATGCAGCTAAAGAACGCGATACTTCATACGTAAAATCAACGTGTCCTGGAGTATCAATGAAATTAAGTTGATAAGTTTCGCCATCGTTCGCTTTATAATTCAACGTTACACTTTGCGCTTTAATGGTAATACCACGTTCGCGCTCAATATCCATTGAATCCAAAACTTGTTTTTGCATTTCACGGTCGGTTAAACCGCCACAAACTTGGATCAAACGATCTGAAAGGGTCGATTTACCATGATCAATATGGGCGATGATCGAAAAATTACGGATATGCTTCATAAACTGGATTCTATACTTCTATTTTAATGGACTAAATATGAATACCTAAGTGACTTGAAAATACCTGCTATAGGATGCCATAAGCTAAATTTGTATATAACAAACATCACGAATGCTTTTTAAGATGGGTTATAACCATTTTATTTATTGAATAACAACAAGTTATGTTTACTTAACTTAAATAATTCAGTCAGATAAAATAATTTAAAAAACCACGGTTCCCTGTATTTCCAAGTTACTTTGGTATAAAACGGCAATTTTACATTTAATTGGCGTCAATCACCATCTATTTGAGTTAAAGGGATACTAATTGGATGTATTTTTATAACTTTTATATCGTGCTTTAGCGATTTCACACGAGTTTTAGCTATAAAAAAGCCAGTAACACCACCTAAAGCTGCGGCTAAAATCTGCCAACCTTCGGGAGCCATAAATAATTGCGCCGCAATAAATGCAAAAACCAAGCTTAAAAGGAGCGGTAACATGTAAACAGCAAAAGCATGCCTAACTACATGACTATCATCAAGTGATAAGGTAACTTTTTGACCCACTTCGACCGGGGATTCAAATTTATAGGGGAAGGTTTTTTTTGCAGTGCCAAACAGCTTACCAAACACTTGTGAGCCGCAACGACCATTGCAGCCTTCACAAGCTTGTTTTTGTTGTGCTTCTAAATGAGCAATGTGGCCATCGAGGGCCACAACAGTGAGGGTTTGTTCAATCATAACAATCCTTACGAATCGTTTATAATGCGCGGGTAACTGACTCAGCAATCGCTTTTGCGGTCATACTCGGTACATTACCAACAACCGATACATCAAAATTACCGCCATTATGCACATATACTGTCGTTGCACCAGAGGTTAGTGCACCACTTAAACGCTTACCCGGTAATGGACGCTGAATAAATACCGAAATTTCAACAAAACCATCGGAGAACAAGTAATAGTCTGTTAATTCGTTATTTAAATCGAGCTTATGTCTGTCTGATTTTAGTAATTCAAAGCCATCCGGTAACCAACTAATCTGCCAGTTAGTCGCTGTACTGTCTTCGTTTATAAGTGCATCGTTTGGTAAAGGCGTTGGAAAGTTTCGATTGAGCACTTCAAGTAACATACCTGCTGGCTGCTCTGTCACACTAATATGGGTAAGCTGTAACTGTTCTAAGGCCTCACCTTCATGGTTAACGTACGCGGCTTTTAGTAACAATGACGATTCCATATCCAGCCAAATCCAATAATTATATTTATACTCGTCTTTAGATTCTATGCGAACTAGTTGAGCAGCACGCCCTGCAATACGACCTTTCCCGCCTAATACAAAATCATAGTGCGCGCTTAAGCGATCTATATCTTTAAAAAGCACTTCAGGGATTGGACCCGCTATTGAATCTGTTTTTAGGGAGTATGGTTCAGACTGAGGTTCAAAATAAGTAACTTGGTTGTCAATACGGACCATTTCAAGCCCAGCACCGTTAAGTAAACTTAAATGCTCAAGTTCTGTATCACCTTGTAAAGCATGCACCCATCGGTAGGGTTCCATTGTTTTACCTTTGACAACCACAAACGAAGCGTCAAAATTACGGGTGTGAACGGCATTAGCCATTTTTAGTAATAAATCTTTGGCAGGATTTGTGTCGTTGGCAAATGCATTAAAGCTTACTACCAACGACAGAACAAAAGTGATTACTTTCATTTAATTAGTTTTTTTCCTCAGACGCTTTGGTATTAGTTTGCGCTGTTTCTAAAGAATTCGCAACTCGTGCTTGGCGTTGATGCTCAAGAACTAATGCACCAATACGTTGTTGCTGTAATTCACGTAAACCTTGCTCTGCATTTTCAAGCGCAGGTTCAGATGAGTAACTTACTGGCGACGCCATACCTGTCAGCGGTGTGGTTTGTAGTAATGGAATTTCGCTTTGTTGCTCGTTGTTACTTTGAGGAAGCGTATTAACTCCCACAATAGCAAACATTGCCACACTGGCTGCAATTGCTAGTTGAGCAACTGGCTTGCGCCAATTAAAAGCCACTACTTTATTATCTTGTACCGTCTCAGTGATTGCTTGAGGCTGTGTTTTTGACTGACTAAAGTCAGCATAAACAGGCTCGCTTTCAAGTGCTAATGCAACGCGATCGCTAATATCAATATGTATGTCGTTATTATTTTTTTGAGCACGCATCGCATCACCAATTAACGCATAACGGCCAAACGTAGTTACATCTTGCTCTGCAATTTTTGCATCAGTCAGATGTTGCTCGCCATCAAGTAATGCCGATAACGCTTCGTTATCTAACTTGTTAAGGTGTGCTTTTGTCATACTAAGACTCGCCTATTAATGGGTTTAATTTGTTATCTATTGCTTCACGGGCACGAAATATACGCGAACGCACAGTCCCGACCGGGCAATCCATTACCACTGCTATTTCTTCATAGCTCATCCCTTCGATTTCTCTAAGGGTGATTGCGGTTTTAAGATCTTCAGGCAAACTATCAATCGTATTAAAAATAACAGCGCGTACTTCTTCGCTTAAAAGTAGGTTTTCAGGAGATGCATTAGATCGCATTGAATCTGCACAATCATAAAACTCGGCATCTTCAGCGTCTATATCATTTGCTGGCGGCTTACGCCCCTGGGCTACTAAGTAATTTTTAGCACAATTAACGGCAATACGGTATAACCACGTGTAAAAGGCGCTGTCACCTCTAAAGTTTGGAAGTGCACGGTAAGCTTTAATAAAAGCCTCTTGTGCTACATCAGCAATATCGCCTTGGTTTGATACATAACGTGAGATCAAACCTGCAATTTTGTTTTGATACTTCTTTACTAATAGGTTGAAGGCGTTTTTATCTCCTTGCTGGACCCTTTTTACTAGCACTAAATCTAATTCCTGCTCGCTCATTCGAGCCGGTACTCCTATGTCTGATTTTTGCTTGTTATTCATATTGTCGTCATTGTTCACAAATACTCTGACCTCTTTATGAATAAAAAGTTCTGCTTAATATTATTTTTTTATAAAATAGATGATAAATAACGGCGCTAAGCCTTTAAAATCACTACGTAGTAGTATGACAAATATGGTACAACTACAGATATTAAAAACAAATATTGCTCTATATGAGCATTGTAACCGCAAAGTACCTCTGACATGAACCAAAATAAACATCACATTGCAGATGTCGCTATTATAGGTAGCGGCGCAGCAGGCTTATCACTTGCATTATCTCTAGCTAATTATTGTAACGTTACCGTAATCAGTAAAGGAGCGCTTACAGAAGGTTCTACTTTATATGCTCAAGGTGGTATAGCAGCTGTATTTGATAAACAAAACGACAGCATAGAATCTCATGTTGAAGATACACTCGATGCGGGCGGCGGTTTATGCGATAGAGACGCTGTTCATTATACTGCCAGCAATGCTCACGATTGCCTACAGTGGTTAATCGACCAAGGTGTTCCCTTTGATATGGAGTTTGATAGCAAAGGAAAAGAGCGTTTTCATTTAACACGTGAAGGCGGTCACAGCCATCGTCGTATTTTGCATGCAGCCGATGCTACTGGCAAAGCTGTGCAAACCACGCTTATTAGCCAAGTTAAAATTCATAAGAATATAACGCTCTTAGAGCAATACAATGCTATTGATTTAATTACAGATAAAAGCGCCGGAAAAACAGGCTCACACATTGAAGGTATGTATGTGTGGAACAAAAAAGCTAAAAAGGTAGAAACCATTTCAGCTAAATTTGTTGCTCTTGCCACTGGTGGCGCAAGCAAAGTGTATTTGTATACATCTAATCCAGATGTATCAAGTGGTGATGGCATTGCAATGGCATGGCGCGCAGGCTGTAAAGTTGCCAATATGGAATTTAATCAATTTCATCCAACGAGCCTTTATCATCCAGAGCTACAAAACTTTTTAATTACAGAAGCTATGCGCGGTGAAGGGGCTTATTTAAAACGACCTGATGGCACTCGTTTTATGAAAGATTTTGACAGTCGTGAAGAACTTGCTCCACGCGATATAGTGGCACGCGCAATCGATTTTGAAATGAAGCGTTTAGGTGCTAATTGTGTTTATTTAGATATTAGCCACAAAGATAAAGACTTTATTATTGAGCACTTTCCTACTATTTACGCAAAATGCCTAAGTGTAGGGCTTGATATAACAAAAGAAGCAATCCCAGTTGTACCTGCTGCGCATTACACTTGTGGTGGCGTAATGACCGACTTTAACGGTAAAACAGATCTCGATAACTTGTATGCTGTTGGCGAAGTCGCTTACACAGGCCTACATGGTGCAAACCGTATGGCAAGTAATTCATTATTGGAATGTATTGTATTTGCCCACGCTGCAGCTAAAGACATTTTAAGTAAAATTGAACATGCACCAGAGCCAATGGCTCTACCTCATTGGGATGAAAGCCGTGTTAGTAACTCTGATGAAGAAATTGTTATTACCCATAACTGGCATGAACTACGTTTATTTATGTGGGATTATGTAGGTATTGTACGCTCTACTAAACGCTTAGAACGTGCACTGCATAGGGTTGAGTTGCTGCAGCAAGAAATACATGATTATTATGCAAACTTTAGAGTAAGTAATAACTTGCTTGAGCTTCGTAACTTAGTACAAGTGTCAGAACTCATTATTAGAAGTGCAATGGAGCGAAAAGAAAGCAGAGGCCTACATTATACTATTGATTACCCTAAACAAAATGAAAATCCAACACCGACTATTTTGACTCCAAAACGCAATTAATCGCGCTTAAAGTAGCACGTTTTAGACGCGCATAGCTTTGTTCATTAACACCATTGGCTGAAATTATAAGCCAATGGTTGTTACTAAAACCTTTAATATGTAGCCATATATTATTGCCATAAAAACGGCTTTTTTTACTAATTTCACCCTGAATTTTTAAACCTTCACCCTCAAACCTAAATAGCTTGGGTTCTAGAATTATAACGCCATGGTTTGGATGAATTGCCAACACTTTTTGCCACACTAAAAAGCCAGCTAATAT
>NZ_WTKW01000259.1:0-6107 GCF_011378745.1 Pseudoalteromonas sp. Z1A6 | reverse complement strand
TACAGGCACAAAAAAAGGAGCCATAGGCTCCTTTTTTAATACTTATATGAAAAAGCTTAAGCGGCTAGGCCTTCTTTTGCTTTTTCTACAAGCGCTGCGAATGCAACTTGGTCATAAACAGCGATATCTGCAAGGATCTTACGATCGATTTCTACAGATGTCTTTTTAAGACCATTGATAAAACGGCTGTAAGACAGACCATTTTGACGTGAAGCAGCATTGATACGTGCAATCCATAATTGACGGAAAGTACGTTTCTTCGCACGACGGTCACGGTAAGCGTATTGACCCGCTTTAGTAACAGCCTGGAAAGCTACGCGGTAAACACGTGAACGTGCTCCGTAGTAACCTTTTGCTTGTTTTAAAACTTTTTTGTGACGTGCACGTGCGACAACGCCGCGTTTAACTCTTGCCATTTCTAAAAACCCCTATTAAGCGAACGGTAACATACGTGAAACTAGACCATGGTCATTTTTATGAACCATCATCTTAGGACGTAGGTGTAACTTACGCTTAGAAGTTTTCT
Organism: Pseudoalteromonas sp. Z1A6; assembly: GCF_011378745.1. Taxonomy (NCBI): domain Bacteria; kingdom Pseudomonadati; phylum Pseudomonadota; class Gammaproteobacteria; order Alteromonadales; family Pseudoalteromonadaceae; genus Pseudoalteromonas; species Pseudoalteromonas sp. Z1A6. Next base: position 5,581 of record NZ_WTKW01000259.1, on the reverse strand, counting down.
TAGTCAGAATATGACGAAGATGCGCTTGTTTACGCTTGAAACCGCCAGAAGCAGTCTTTTTGAAACGCTTAGCAGCGCCACTGTGACTTTTTAGCTTATAAGCCATTGCAATAACTCCAAATTGTATTGCTTTTAAATTAGTAAGCAGGCGTGAGATATATTTCTATAGCTCCACTTTTAGGCCTAACTTACTGCCATGTTCCGGTGAAGACCCAGCATAAATGCCGCAATCTTACTTTAATACCGGTTAACTCAGGTGAATATTCGCATATTACTTGCAGACCTGAGCTAATTTCGGTGCGTATTATCGCTTAAAAATTATTTTTTAGCAACAGGCGCCATCATCATAACCATTTGGCGACCTTCAACACGATTTGGGAAAGACTCAACTACTGCAAGTTCTTCTAAATCGGCTTTGATACGGTTTAATAATTCTATACCAATTTCTTGGTGAGCCATTTCACGACCACGGAAGCGGATAGTAATCTTAGCTTTATCGCCAGCTTCTAAGAACTTACGTAAGTTGCGAAGCTTAACCTGATAATCACCTTCATCCGTACCAGGACGGAATTTGATTTCTTTTATCTGGATTTGCTTTTGCTTCTTCTTCTGCTCTTTTAGTTCTTTGCTTTTTTCAAAGATGAACTTACCGTAATCCATGATTCTACAAACAGGCGGCTCAGCGTTTGGACTGATCTCAACAAGATCAACACCCGCTGCATCGGCCATAGTTTGCGCGTCTTGTAATGACTGAATTCCAGCTTGTTCGCCTTCAATGTCAATTAAACGAACTTCTTGCGCTGTAATTTCTTCGTTAATACGATTTTTTTGAGCTGTTTGTTGCCCTTTCTTGCCGCCTCTAATAGTACGTTCCTCCAAGAATATCAATAATATAAGCGTGTAATTGGCTGTTTGTTAATGCCTTACACGCTCGATTTTTACTGTCGATTTTTAATTTCTTCGCTAATTTTAGCTACAAAATCATCGACATTAAATTTGCCTAGGTCTTCACCTGTGCGAGTACGCACTGCTACTTCTTGTTGTTCAACTTCTTTATCGCCAACAACAAGCAAGTATGGAATACGCTTCAGTGTATGCTCACGGATTTTAAAGCCAATCTTCTCATTTCTCAAGTCAGCAGCGGCTCTAATTCCAAGTTTATTTAATTTTTGTACAACTTCTTTAACATAAGGAGCCTGTTTATCGGTAATATTCATAATTACCACTTGCTTTGGCGCAAGCCACGTCGGGAATAAACCAGCATACTCTTCAGTTAAAATGCCAATAAAGCGTTCAATAGAACCTAAAATAGCACGATGTATCATTACAGGTGTACGACGTTCGTTATTTTCTGCTACATAAGTAGCGCCTAAACGACCCGGTAATGCAAAGTCTAATTGCACTGTACCACACTGCCACGCTCTGTCTAAACAATCGTATAAAGTAAATTCAATCTTCGGACCATAAAACGCGCCTTCACCCGGAAGATAATCAAATTCAATATCGTTTAGCTTAAGTGCTTCGGCTAAAGCAAGCTCTGCTTTATCCCACATATTGTCTTCACCAATGCGTTGTTCTGGGCGAGTAGATAGCTTAACTACAATCTTCTCAAATCCGAATGTTTCATATGTATCATAAACCATCTTAATACACGCTGAAACTTCGTCCATTATCTGCTCTTCGGTACAGAAAATGTGAGCATCATCTTGGGTAAAGCCACGTACACGCATTAAACCATGTAGTGCACCTGATGGTTCATTACGATGACAACAACCAAATTCAGCCATACGAAGTGGTAAATCACGGTACGATTTTAAACCCTGGTTAAAGATCTGCACATGTCCTGGGCAGTTCATTGGTTTAATCGCGTATTCACGCTTTTCAGACTCAGTGGTAAACATTGCTTCTGAATATTTTTCCCAGTGACCTGATTTTTCCCAAAGTGAACGGTCCATCATCATTGGACCTTTTACTTCTTCGTACTCATATTCGCGTAATTTTTCACGTACAAATTCTTCAAGCTCGCGGTAAATGCTCCAACCATCGTTGTGCCAAAATACCATACCTGGCGCTTCTTCTTGCCAATGCCATAAATCAAGCGCTTTACCAATACGGCGGTGATCGCGTTTTTCAGCTTCTTCAAGGCGTTTTAAATACGCTTTAAGTTGCTTTTTATCGCCCCACGCTGTGCCGTAAATGCGTTGTAGCATTTTGTTTTCTGAATCACCACGCCAATATGCACCCGCAACTTTCATTATTTTGAAGTTTTGGCAAAATTTCATGTTAGGAACGTGAGGTCCACGACACATGTCTACATATTCTTCGTGATGATATAACCCTGGGCGGTCATCTTTAGCGATGTTTTCGTCCAGAATTTCTATTTTGTATGTTTCGCCACGCGCTTCAAATGTATCGCGTGCTTCTTGCCAGCTTACTGTTTTTTTCACTACGTCGTAGTTGGTTTTTGCAAGTTGCAACATACGCTTTTCAATTGCTTCAAGATCATCTTGTGATAATGAATGTTCCATATCGATATCGTAGTAAAAACCGTTATCAATGGTAGGACCTATTGCCATTTTTGCGTCTGGGAAAAGTTGCTTAACTGCATGACCAATTAAGTGAGCACAAGAGTGACGAATGATTTCAAGGCCGTCATCGTCTTTAGCGGTAATGATCTCAAGACGAGAGTCTTCACTAATTAAATCACATGCATCAACACGGTCGCCATTAACACGACCCGCAATGGTCGCTTTAGCTAAACCAGGGCCAATATCGTTTGCAACATCAAGCGTGCTTACAGGGTTTTCAAAACTACGTTGACTTCCGTCTGGAAGAGTAATAACTGGCATTATAAATCCTTGCTACAGTGGTGACACCTACAATGTATCACGTGTATTTTTAATAAATTAAATGAGAATGACTCGACAACGCTTTTACGAATAAGCATTGACTAATAAATGTAGATGCAGAGTCTATTCAACTACAAAGATATATTGTCGCGTGCTGCGCATTTAATTACAAGTTTTAAGGGGTGAAATCCACCCGTTTTGAGCACAAAATGTAACTTTTAGAGCAAAAAAAATAATTTCATTAAAATATAAAAGCATCAACGCACTAATTACGCACCTACAACTATACCTACACTCGCATTTTAATGTGTGTTGCGTATAATACTGCGTAATTAAGTTATTTTAGAGAATAGACATGAGAACATGTGGTGTAGAAATTACCGGTAGTGATGTACTACTTTGTATTTTAAGTAAAGATAATGACGTATTTGATATTCGCGATGTGCGCCAAACACGCTTTACCTTAGGTAACGGTAACGACACTGAAGTAATGCGTAAATTTCAATTCGATTTTGCAAAACTAATGCAAGATTACCAAATTGATTCTGTTGCAATCCGTGAGCGTCAGCCTAAAGGTAAATTTGCTGGCAGCGCAAAGGGATTCAAAATGGAAACTGCGATTCAATTAATCGACAATTTAGACGTACGTTTATTTACCACAACTGAAATTAAAGAACAGGTAAAGCGTAATCCTATTCCTATTGATTTTGAAGAAACTGGTCTTAAAAAGTACCAAGAAAATGCATTTGTAAACGCTTACGTTTACATAATGAAAAAAACATACCGCAGCGACGAAATGTAAAGTTATTGCTCGTTTAAAAACGCGTACTTACAGTGTAAGACGCGTTTTTTTGTATCTAAAAACATAATTAGATTTTATTAATCTAATAATACATTAGTCTAACTGCCCTTCTCTTTGTCGACAATATGTGTTTATTTTAACTTTGTAGTTTACATAACTCACACACATTTTCATGGAGAGAGCAATGCACACACACACTATTGCGGTAAAAGAAGTAGAACAAATAAATCACTTACCGTTATCGCAAAGCTATTTTAAAGGTATACAAAGCACACCTTTAACAAATTCGACTATCGGGGAGTACTTTGACTTTATTGTCGACAAAAATCCAGAGGCGTTAGCTGTTGTAGTTCATCACCAGGGTATTCGCTTAACGTATAAAGAATTTCAAAAAGAAGTTAATCAACTTGCTATGGGGTTGCTGGCACTTGGCGTGAAACCAGGCGAGCGTGTTGGTATTTGGTCTCCTAATAATATTGAGTGGTGCTTAACCCAATTTGCAACCGCAAAAATTGGCGCAATAATGGTTTGCATCAACCCTGCATATCGCCCTAACGAATTACAATACGCCTTAAATAGTGTTGAATGCTCTACTCTAATCACAGCATCAAACTTTAAAGGCAGTGATTATTTAGAAATGCTCAATGGTTTGGCTCCAGAACTTGCAACTTGCGATAAAGACACACTTAATTTAAAAGCACTGCCCACTCTTAAAAATATAATCCGCATTGGCGATGAAGCATCTCCTGGTATGTACTCTTTTAATGATGTTATTAACTTGCCAACATCAGCACATGAGCTTGAATTAAAAGCAATAGGTGCAAACTTAAATGCTGAGCAAGACATCAATATACAATTTACATCAGGCACAACAGGTAACCCAAAAGGCGCAACGCTCACTCATAAAAACATTTTAAATAATGCGCTATTCGTCGCCGAATCTATGCACTTTACGAGCGATGACAAGTTATGTATCCCCATCCCGTTATATCATTGCTTTGCAATGGTATTGGGTAGCTTGTTGTGTGTTAGTAAAGGTGCAGCAGCCATTTATCCAGGCGATTCGTTTGATGCAAAAACCACACTAGATGTAGTTCAACAAGAAGGATGTACAGCGCTGCACGGTGTACCTACCATGTTTATTAGTGAGCTTGAGCTAAGTAATTTTAACGATTATGACTTAAGTACTTTACGCACGGGTGTAATGGCAGGCTCTACATGCCCAGAGCAAGTAATGCGCAAAGTACAAACACAAATGAACATGCATCAAGTACTGATTGCTTACGGGCAAACTGAGTGCAGCCCCATAAACAACATTACCGAAACAGACTCTTCAATAGAGCGGCAAGTAACGACGGTTGGCCGCGCACTTGCCCATACCGAGGTTAAAATTATTGACGAGTTGGGTAACATTCAACAAATTGGTCAACCTGGCGAAGTGTGTAGTAAAGGTGCAGGTATAATGCGCTGCTATTGGAATGACGATGCTAAAACAAAAGCCACAATAGATGACAACGGTTGGCTACACTCTGGCGATTTAGGTGTCATGGATACAGAAGGGTTTGTCACTATTGTTGGCCGTATTAAAGATATGATTATTCGTGGCGGCGAAAACATTTACCCGCGCGAAATAGAAGAAGTGCTTTACACCTACCCGGGCATTCAAGATGCTGCCATATTTGGTATAACAGATGAAAGGTATGGCGAGGAAGTGTGCGCTTGGATCCAACCAAAAGAAGACGCTGTGCTTGATGAGCAAGCAATTCGTGAGTTTTTAAAAGACAAACTAGCCTATTTTAAAATGCCACGACATATCCGTTTTGTAGAAAACTATCCAATGACAGTAACAGGTAAACTGCAAAAATTTAAAATGCGTGAGCAAATGCAAGAAGAGCTAAGCGACAAAGCCTTCTCCTAATTTTTCTCTACA
>NZ_WTKW01000258.1:0-6112 GCF_011378745.1 Pseudoalteromonas sp. Z1A6 | reverse complement strand
TTAAACCTGCAAAGGCTTTTTTGTGTACGCTAAAAACCATTAGTACATTAATACATAAATGAGCTGAATAACTAAAGACACCATCACTAATGGCCAAATATATTTGCTGTATTTGGTTGCACCGTTGAGCCCTATTTTACTTTGATATTTTTCAAGCAATGGAATAAGTATCGCTAGCGCGACAAACAAACCAATTAAAATAACGAATATATTCATATCAATGCCCTTCTTATGGTAGCTCATGGCCTTTAGCGCTTACATAAAGTGCATACCAATGCTCACGAGTTAGCTGTACGTTTACAGCATCACAAGAGGCTTTAATACGCTTGGCATTAGTTGTTCCAATAATCGGCTGAATAGATGCGGGATGGCGCAGTAACCATGCAATGACTATAGCCTCAGCAGACGTATCATAAAGTGCAGCCAGCTTATTAACTAAAAGACTGGTGTTTATATCAGCCTGCGATGCGTTTGATAAATCACTGCCGCTGTATAATCCTTGGCATAAACTGCCCCAGCTTTGAATTTGAATTTCAAAATGGCGACAGTACTCAATACTACCGGGCGTAAAATTAAGATCCTTACCGTCACTGTTACCGGCATATACACCTTCATCAACAAACTGATGTTTTTGTAAACTAGCCTCAATTTGATTAGCCACAATCGGCATATCAAGTGCATGCTGTAAAAAATTCATTTGATGTTGCTGCATATTCGATACTGCAAAATTGCGCACTTTACCGCTTTCTTTTAAGCAACTAAATATGCGAGCAATTTCGTTAGCTTCCATGAGTGGATCAGGACGATGTAGCATAAGTACGTCTAAATAGTCTGTATTTAATCGCTTCAAGGATGCTTCAACTGATTGCTCAATCCACTTTGATGAAAAATCATAGCGCTTTGGCCCTAAGTCATCTTCAAAACGAATCCCACACTTAGATTGAATATACATGTGCTCTCTAAGCTCTGGTCGCTCGCTTAATGCTTTACCAAAAACCTGCTCCGCTTTACCAAAAGTATAAATATCAGCATGGTCAAAAAAGTTAATGCCACCTTCAATAGCGTTATCTATGCATTCATGAGTTTGCTTAACATGTGCATCAGTGATTGCGTCTTTATTCCAACCGCCTCCCAGACCCATGCATCCGAATACAAGTTTACTAACATGAGGTAAGTGCTTTGCTAAAGGTGTGTGAAGCATGATAACTATCCTTAAAATTTTGAAGAGCTGTTACTGTAAACAAAAAGCGCTGAACAAGAAACCATTTAGCGGTGAACAAATTAAGAACAAAAAAAAGCGCAGTAAACTGCGCTAAATCATTTATTAACTACCACGTTAATTATTAGCCAACAAGTGCTAATAAAATACCCGCAGCAACTGCACTACCAAGTACACCCGCTACGTTGGGTCCCATAGCATGCATAAGTAAAAAGTTATGTGGGTTGCTTTCAAGGCCAACTTTATTAACTACTCGTGCCGCCATTGGCACAGCCGATACACCTGCTGCCCCAATTAATGGGTTTATAGGTGTTTTAGATATGCGGTTAAGTCCTTTTGCCATAAATACGCCAGATGCAGTACCAATTGCAAAAGCCAGTGCGCCAAGCACTAAAATACCAATCGTCTCAACAGTTAAAAACTTATCTGCAGCAAGCTTTGAACCTACAGCTAAACCTAAAAATATAGTTGTAACATTGATGATTTCGTTTTGAGCACTGTTACTTAATCTATCAACAACACCCGACTCTCGCATTAAGTTACCTAAACAAAACATACCTACAAGCGGTATAGCAGCCGGTAAAAACATAGCCGTTAAGCTAAGCACCATAAGAGGGAAAATAATCTTTTCCTTTTTAGATATTTTGCGAAGCTCTGGCATCTTAATTTTACGTTCTTCTGGGGTTGTTAACGCACGCATAATTGGCGGTTGAATAATTGGTACAAGAGCCATGTATGAATATGCGGCTACCGCTATTGCACCAAGTAAATCAGGTGCCAGTTTTGATGCTAAAAATATTGCTGTTGGCCCATCGGCACCACCAATAATGGCAATAGCTGATGCATCCTGTAGGGTAAACTCAAAACCTGGTACATAATTTAATAATATTGCGCCAAACAAAGTAGCAAAAATACCAAACTGTGCAGCCGCACCTAATAACAACATACGTGGGTTTGCAATAAGCGCGCTAAAGTCGGTCAGCGCCCCTACTCCCATAAATATTAATAACGGAAAAATCCCCGTATCAATACCCACGTAATAAACGTAATACAAAAGCCCACCTGGGTCTGACAAACCTGCCACTGGTACATTTGTTAAAATTGCACCAAAACCAATTGGTAATAATAATAGTGGTTCAAAGCCTTTAGCTATCGCTAAAAACAGTAATAAACACCCTACCGCAATCATAATTAACGATGGGATTGTAAAGTTAGCAATGCCGGTCGCATTCCAGAGGTTTAAAATACCGTCCATCCTCTATTTGCTCCTAAGCTAATGCAATCATAGCGTCGCCGGTAGTTACGGCATCGCCTTCACCAACCAACACTTCGGCAATAGTTCCGGTATGCATTGCGCGTATTTCGGTTTCCATTTTCATGGCTTCCATAATAATCACTACATCACCTTCGTTAACAACTTGCCCAGCTTTTACCTTAATCTTAAAAATATTACCGGCTAAAGGTGCGTTAAGTGTTTCACCTGATGCAACTGAAGCAGACTGAGGAATGTGCTCAGAGTCTTTTAATGTTACTTCTTTTAGCTCACCACCTTGCGCCACTACTACGTCGTAAACTTTACCATCTACTTTTACGCTGTATTGCTCAGCTTTAACGCTGTTATTATTTGATCCTGATTTTGGTGCTGCCTTATTGCTCTTATCTTCAACGGTAGGAATAGGCTCAAATGCATCAGGGTTATTACGATTTTTAATAAATTTCAAACCAACCTGCGGAAATAATGCATAAGTTAGTACGTCATCAATTTGCTCATCAGCAAGTGTTAAACCTTGCTCTTGTGCTTCTTTTAATAATTCAGCTTCAAGCGTTGCAAGCTCTGGTGCAATGTTATCTGCAGGGCGACAAGTAATAATCTCTGCTCCATCAAGCACACGCTCTTGTAGCTCTTTATTCATTGGTGCTGGTGTTAAGCCATATTCACCTTTTAATACGCCAGCAGTTTCTTTAGTAATTGTTTTATAACGCTCACCGGTTAGCACGTTAAGTACTGCTTGAGTGCCTACAATTTGCGACGTGGGTGTTACTAAAGGTAAAAAACCAAGATCTTCACGTACCCGTGGGATCTCAAGCAAAACTTCATTAAGCTTATCTGCCGCGCCTTGCTCTTTAAGTTGGTTTTCCATGTTTGTAAGCATGCCACCAGGTACTTGAGCTAGTAAAATACGACCATCAACCCCTTTTAAGCTACCTTCAAATGCCGCATATTTTTTACGTACATCTCTAAAGTAAGCAGCAATTTCTTCTAGATGATTTAAATCAAGGTCAGTATCGCGCTCAGTTCCTTCAACTATCGATACAATAGTTTCAGTTGCTGTGTGTCCGTAAGTCATACTCATAGATGAAATAGCGGTATCAAGCATATCAATGCCTGCATCAATCGCTTTTTGATAAGTCGCAGTACTTAAACCAGTTGTAGCGTGGCACTGCATAGCAATAGGAACCGACACGGTTTCCTTAAGTGCTTTAATTAGTTTTTCAGCATCGTACGGCTTTAATAAACCCGCCATATCTTTAATACAAATTGAGTGACAGCCTAAATCTTCTAATTGCTTAGCAAGAGTCAGCCACATATCAAGCGTATGAACAGGACTTACCGTGTACGAAATAGTACCTTGAGCATGTGCGCCTACTTTTATAGCCGCTTTAATCGCTGTTTCTAGGTTACGTACATCGTTCATTGCATCGAAAATACGAAATACGTCAACGCCATTTTTATGTGCGCGTTCTACAAACTTTTCAACTACATCATCAGCGTAATGGCGGTAGCCTAATAGGTTTTGACCGCGTAATAGCATTTGCTGTTTAGTATTAGGCATCGCTTTTTTAAGCGCACGAATACGCTCCCAAGGATCTTCGCCTAAATAACGAATACACGAATCAAATGTAGCACCGCCCCACGATTCAATAGACCAATAACCTGCATCATCTAGCTTGCTAGCAATAGGTAGCATATCGTCTAGGCGCATACGTGTTGCGAGCAATGATTGGTGCGCATCGCGTAATACCAATTCTGTTAATTTTAATTTAGCCATGTGTGTGCCCCTTATTTATTATTTGATTTGTACTGAGCAATGGCAGCACTAATAGCAGCGATGTGCTCATTAGGCACACCTTGAGATTTAAAAGACGGTGATTTAGCTGGTGATGCCTCTGGTTCGCTATAGCGCGTCACCAAATTAGACATAAGCGTTACTGCACCAATTAATATCGACAGAAATACAAACACCCCAACCATACCAGTTAGCATTAAGCTACCAGCCGTTGTGAGTAGAGCACCTATATCCATTTTTCTCCCCCTTGAAACCCATATCGAAAATAAAAAATCGATTTAATTAAATATTTATTCACTGGATAATAACAAAACTAGTCGCTTTGTCTACATCTTGTAAATTGGTAAAACCAATTAAACTATAAACAACATAACACTCAACAAATTTACATGCCATAACCCAGCAATCATGCGCCCTACAATACATACAGAAAATAACGACTATAGCTAATAGTTATATGGAAGTTGTTAATTAACTATTCAACTTAATAAAAATAACCGCCAAATTTTATAATAAGTACAAAAACACACACCAATTGTTAATTGGTCTTACCAAAAAGGTTATTTTTAGTGAATATTTACCGGTAACTTGTAACAGTGTGAATAACTTACATAACAAAGCGTAAAAATTACTAACTAACTAATAACTAAAAACACAGTTAAAAACCATAACCACTTGATATAAAACAAAAATAAACTTTGGCATATAACTGGCATTAGTTATTGTGAGCAAATTTGATAACCAAGGAGAAAACAATGTTACGCTGGACAATTACATTTTTAGTTATTGCTTTAATCGCTGCAGTGTTAGGTTTTGGTGGCATCGCAGGTGCCGCAGCTGGTATAGCAAAAATTATATTTTTTATATTTTTAGTACTTTTAGTGATCTCATTAGTTTCAGGTGCACTACGTGGTAAATCACCCAGGTAGATAAAGCATTCAACTAACAAACACTAAAATTTAATTAACACTTACAAGGAATTACATTATGAATTCAACAACTGTAAAAGCAGCACTAATCGGTCTATTCGCAAGTTTCTTTATCATGGGTTGTGAAGACAATCATGCAGAAGACGCAGGCGAACGTATTGACGAAGCAGTAACTGACGTGCAAAACAAAGTAGAAGATGCATGTGAAAATGTTAAAGAAGGCGTAAACGCTGAAGAAACTAACTGTTAATTCTTCTTGTATCGCTAAAAAACGGCCTTAGGGCCGTTTTTTTGTGTCTGTAATAAAATCACTGACTATAAAGCTGCTCATTTAGCGGCTAGCTTGTTAAAATAAAAAAAACGATATTTAAAGCAAGGCAATATGGCATTTACAACAACCTACACACTAGATAAACCTTACTTTTACGAGTGCTTTGACGAGTCACTCCCCTACAGTAAGCGCGCCAAACCTAAGTACTTTTTACTTGTACTCCTCGTTGCGCTTGGTTTATTTGGCATTTATGTTTTAAACGATCATTACTTAGGATCGTTTATGATCATGCTAGGTGTACTAGAGTGCGTCGCTTTTTACTATCGCAGACCTTGGTGGGTAACCAGACAAATGCTCAGCAGAGCGTCAGGCTCTGAGGTAACACTTACCTTTGATGAAGAAGGCATTAAGTCGGCTAATCATTACAAAAGTTTTGAGCTAACTTGGCAAAACATAAGCGAAGTAATAGATACTCAGCAAGGTATTATTATTAAAAATAAAAGCGGAATGCAGTACATTTCAAAACAAATACTAACCCCTGAAATACTCGCTTTTATAAACAAAAAAGCCACTCAGTGAGCTGTCTCTTGATCACAAGTCTGGCTCAAGAGATTTTGCTAAATCG
>NZ_WTKW01000257.1:0-6120 GCF_011378745.1 Pseudoalteromonas sp. Z1A6 | reverse complement strand
TTTGGATCGGTCAACCGGTCATTTTCTTAACTGATCGGCATTAGCCAATTGGCTCCTTTTTTATTTAGCGAGAACGCTTATTCGGCAGTATCTTCACTTGTTTTATCATATTTTCTTTTACTTCGAGTACTTCAATAGGATATCCCGCGATACGCAGACTAATATTTGCATCAGGAATATTCTCCAAGTATTCAACAATTAAACCACTCAAAGTTTTAGGTCCATCGAGCGGGAAATCCCAACCCATTTCTTTATTTAAATCGCGTACGTTAGCGCCGCCATCCACAATACATGAGCCATCAGTTTGTGTTTCTACTTCTTCGCTCGGCGTACGAGTTTGCGTAGTTGTAAAATCGCCAACAACTTCTTCTAAAATATCTTCTAGGGTCACTAGGCCTTGGATGTCGCCATACTCATCTACCACTAAGCCTATGCGTTCTTTAGATTGCTGAAACTTTAATAGCTGAGTATTTAGTGATGTTCCTTCAGGGATAAAGTAAATTTCACGTACAGCCCGTAGCAAAGAGGGTTTATCAAATTGCTCTTTTGTAAGTAGACGAAGCGCATCACGTGAGTGAATAAAACCTACTGCATCATCTATATTATCGCGATACAACAACACACGAGTATGTTGCGCATGGGTAAGCTGGCGACTAATTAGTTTCCAATCGTCATTAATATCAATGGCCACAATTTCGTTTCGTGGGATCATAATATCTTCAACGGTTACTTGTTCTAAATCTAAAATTGAAGTCAGCATACTTTGATGACGAGCAGGAATAAGTGCGCCTGACTCATTGAGTACTGTTTTTAATTCTTCTTTACTCATGCTGTGTTCGTCGATTTGAGCAGCACTAATACCAAATAACCGCAGTATACCGTTTGTCATCCAGTTAATAACCACGACAAAAGGGAACAGAATTTTTAGTAATCCCTTAAGTATTATTGAACTTGGAAAAGCAACTTTTTCAGGGTAGAGGGCAGCAAGGGTTTTAGGTGTTACTTCGGCAAATATAAGCACAACTAGAGTTAACACGCCCGTTGCTATAGCAATACCTAGGTCACCGTAAAGGCGAATACCTATAATGGTTGCAACTTGGGCTGCTGCTATATTAACAAGATTATTACCGATTAAAATTAAACCGATGAGCCTATCTGGACGGCTAAGTAATTTACTGACTCGTTTAGCTGCACGATGATCCTCTTTAGCGAGGTGTCGCAGGCGTATACGATTGATTGACATAATTCCGGTTTCTGAACCAGAAAAATAAGCAGAAAAAAGCACCAAAAAACCTAAAATGATAAATAGGGTACTTGTCGATATGTCGTCCAACGATGGATCCTTTTCTTATAAATCAATGCGTATTAAGCTAGAGTGAGCAAGCAGAGTCAAGTTAAAACTTATTTAGTATCACTTCTTGTATGAAACGGCTGCCAAAATAAGCGAGTGTGAGGACAAATGCAGCGACCATGATTGTAATAACCACCGGTTTACCGCGCCAACCCTTTTTCATATGCCCGATAGCTACAACGGCAAAAATAGCCCACGCAACTAACGATAATATTGTTTTATGAATGAACTCTTTAGCGAACATTCCATCAAGAAATACAAACCCTGAAAGTAATGCAAATGTGAGTAATATAGTGCCTAAATTAAGAAGTTGGTAAAGCTGGCGCTCCACAACCATTAAAGGCGGAAGATGGCTATGTACAATTGCTAAATCTTTACGTTTTAAACGTTTATCAATAAAGTAAAACTGTACACCGTATAAAGTAGCGATAATTAAAATACAGTAGGCTAACAAAGATAAAGAGATGTGCGTTACTAAACCCACCTCAATATTGATACTTTGCAATAAAATATGATGAGGTATAAATAAACTGGCAATGGTTAGTAAGGCACCAAAACCATAAACAACGGGCAACAATAAAGTTGCAGGGAATTTTAGCGAGACAGCCGTCACCGAGACCACAATCACCCAGCACGTCAAAAGAGCGACGTTTACGATACTTAAATCTTGACCGTCGGCTCTAAAAACAGAGTTAACTAACAGCAGCATGTGCGCCACTATAGCAACCGTGCTTAAAATAACAGTTACTTTTTGGCTTGGGCCTTGTTGATGAAACAGGCGTGAAAGCACGTGAGACGTTGCTAACACATAAAATAAACTGGCAATAATAGTTAAACTAATAATCAGCATTGTGCTTGGGCCACTTAATTTGAGACAAAATAAACCTTGTTGTTATATAGCCATTGTATTTTATAGCAAAGCAAATGCATAGACCTTAAAAAAAGAAACTCATCAAGGTGCACTTGAACACTATATTGTAAGACGCCATATACGGTATACTACTTTTAATTGAAACTTAATAAGTCAATCTAGGTTAATTGAAAAATCAAATTAATCGTAAAATTTAAATGGATTGATATAAACGTCTTATCGGAACCGTTACATGTTTGAGAACCTCCAAGAACGATTAGGTAAAACCTTAAAAAATATCAGTGGCCGTGGCCGTCTGACGGAAGACAACATAAAAGACACACTTCGCGAAGTGCGTATGGCATTTTTAGAAGCCGATGTGGCATTGCCTGTTGTTCGCGACTTTGTAAAACAAGTTAAAGAACGCGCAGTTGGGGTTGAAGTTACAAAAAGCTTAAGCCCAGGCCAAGTATTTATAAAAATAGTGCGTGAAGAACTAGAAAAAGCAATGGGCGAGGCTAATGAAGAGCTAAGTCTAAATGCGCAACCGCCAGCCGTTGTAATGGTAGCGGGTCTACAAGGTGCGGGTAAAACCACCAGTGTAGCTAAGCTTGCTAAGTTTTTAAAAGAGCGAAAAAAGAAATCAGTACTTGTAGTAAGTGCCGATGTTTATCGTCCTGCGGCGATTAAACAGCTAGAAACGCTTGCAGCAGAAGTTGATGTTGATTTCTTCCCAAGTGATATTTCGCAAAAGCCAGTTGATATTGCAACCGCTGCAATTTCTCATGCTAAAAAGAAATTTATAGATGTAGTACTTGTTGATACTGCAGGTCGTCTACATGTTGATAGCAACATGATGGATGAAATTAAAGATCTTCATAAAGCAATCAATCCAATTGAAACCTTGTTCGTTGTTGATGCAATGACAGGTCAAGATGCGGCGAATACAGCTAAAGCATTCGACGAAGCATTACCACTTACCGGTGTTATATTAACAAAAACCGATGGTGATGCGCGTGGTGGTGCTGCTTTATCTATTCGTCACATCACTGGCAAGCCTATCAAGTTTATGGGTGTGGGTGAGCGCACTGACGCACTTGAACCTTTCCACCCAGACCGTATAGCGTCGCGTATTTTAGGCATGGGTGACGTACTTTCATTAATCGAAGAAGTCGAGATGAAAGTAGATAAAGAGCAAGCTGCTAGAGTTGCTGAAAAAGTATTTAAAGGCGCAGGTTTTACTCTTGATGATTTTGCTGACCAATTAAAGCAAATGAAAAGCATGGGTGGCATGATGTCAATGCTTGATAAGCTCCCTGGTATGTCTAACTTACCAGATGCTGTTAAAGGTCAAATGGGTGATAAAACATTTATCCAAATGGAAGCTATTATTAGCTCTATGACTAAAAAAGAGCGTGCACGCCCAGAAATCATTAAAGGTTCGCGTAAAAAACGCATAGCAGCTGGCTCTGGTACACAAGTACAAGAGATTAATAAGTTGCTTAAGCAGTTTACGCAAATGCAAAAAATGATGAAAAAAATGAAAGGTAAAGGCGGCATGACTAAAATGATGCGCGGTATGAAAGGCATGTTACCACCTGGAATGATGGGCGGCGGCGGTCCTAAATTTTAAAAAGTACCATTAAGTTACTTTTTAAAATAATAGCGAATCATATTTAAAGGAGCAAATAGCTCCTTTTTTGTTGAATAAATTATGCATGTAATACACCTTTAACTCTTATTTGTCGTTGAGATCACGGTTTAACCTACTAAACTGCCTTTTTGGTTCACTTCTTACTTGCGTTATTGCCAAAAACTCGTACAATTCCCCAGCTCCCCATTCTGGGGAGTAAATCTTATTAATGAAAACAGTCAATCTTTATAGAGGACGGTATGGTAACTATTCGTTTGCAACGTGGTGGCGCTAAAAAACGCCCTTTCTATCAAATTGTGGTTGCGGATAGCCGTTTCTCGCGTGACGGTCGCTTCATCGAGAAAGTAGGCTTTTTTAACCCAATTGCTTCAGGTCAAGAAGAAAAAATTCGTTTAGATTTACCACGTGTTGAACACTGGGTAGGTCAGGGAGCATCTCTTTCAGATCGCGTAGCTAAGTTAGTAAAAGACGCTCGTAAAGCGGCTTAATAGGCGTAAGTGTAACCATGAGTCAAGAGAACACCTCATCAATAATTGTCGTAGGAAAGCTCGGTGCCCCATATGGTATAAAGGGCTGGCTTAAGGTACATTCATTTACTGATGATCCCGTAGGGATCTTCGATTTCAGCCCGTGGTTGATAGGGCAGCAAGGTAAATGGCAGTCCTTAGAAGTGGTCGACTGGCGTCGCCACAACAAAGGCTTTATCGCTAAATTTGCGCAGGTAAACGACCGAGACGAAGCAATGGCTTATACCCATGCTGAAATCTCAATGGATGCAGCGCATTTACCAGAACTCCCGCAAGGTGAGTTCTATTGGCGAGATCTCATTGGCATGTCTGTTGTAACCGATAAAGGTTATAGCTTAGGCATTGTTGATGACCTGATGGAGACAGGGTCAAATGACGTACTGGTTGTTAAAGCAAACAGTAAAGACGCATTTGGTCAAGCTGAGCGTTTGATTCCTTTTTTAACTGATTCAGTTATTAAAGAAGTTAAATACGACGCAAGAGAAATTACCGTAGACTGGGATCCTGGTTTTTAATGACGCAAACTAGTTCATTATGGGTAGGGGTGATAAGCCTTTTTCCAGACATGTTTGACGCTATTACAGACCAAGGTGTTACCGGTCGCGCAGTAAAAAATGGCTTAATTGATTTTAACTGTTGGAATCCGCGAGACTACGCTTTAGATAAGCATAGAACCGTAGATGACCGTCCTTACGGGGGCGGACCTGGTATGTTAATGATGGTTGAGCCATTAAAAAAAGCGATTGCCGAAGCTAAAAAAGCAGCTGGTGATGGTGCTAAAGTAATTTATATGTCCCCGCAAGGGCGCAAACTTGATCAGCAAGGTGCTAGCGAACTCGCTAACTCTAAAAAACTGATTTTGATTGCCGGTCGCTATGAAGGTATAGATGAGAGAATAATAGAATCATATGTTGACGAAGAATGGTCAATTGGTGATTTTATTTTGAGTGGTGGTGAACTACCTGCCATGACATTAATTGACGCAGTAGCGCGATTAGTGCCAGGTGTGTTAGGTCATAACCAGTCAGCGGAACAAGATTCATTTTCGGATGGCTTGTTAGATTGTCCACACTATACACGACCAGAAACATTGGACGACAAACAGGTTCCTGCTGTATTACTCAGTGGTAACCACCAAGAGATAGCAAAATGGCGGCTTATGCAGTCATTAGGCAGAACTTGGTTACGACGTCCTGACTTGTTGCATAACCTAGCTCTGACTGAGGAGCAAGCGGTATTACTCGCGAAATTTCAGCAAGAGTACCAAAAAGCTTGTGGCTAGAAGACAGTTACACCTAGGAAAGTGAGAAACATAATGGCAAAAGTAAACCAAAATATTATTAAAGCGCTTGAAGATGAGCAGCTTAAAACAGACGTACCTGCATTTGGCCCTGGTGATACAGTGGTTGTACAGGTAAAAGTAAAAGAAGGTGCTAAAGAGCGTCTACAGGCCTTTGAAGGTGTTGTAATCGCTAAGCGTAATCGTGGTCTTCACTCAGCATTCACAGTTCGTAAAATCTCGAACGGTGAAGGCGTTGAGCGTGTATTCCAAACGCACAGCCCTCTTATTGATAGCGTAACAGTTAAGCGTCGCGGTGCAGTTCGCCGTGCTAAGCTTTACTATCTACGTGAGCGTTCTGGTAAATCTGCACGTATTAGAGAAAAACTTAACTAATACGCGCTGTTTATCAACGCAAAAAAACGGGTTGCATCCTTCGGGTTGCAACCCGTTTTGGTT
>NZ_WTKW01000256.1:0-6170 GCF_011378745.1 Pseudoalteromonas sp. Z1A6 | reverse complement strand
AAAAACTAATAATTAAATCAGCCTTTTAATATTTTACAGTGGAATACCTAGCTAGACTCGATTAATGAGTTGCTCTATCGCCCCAAATATTTTCTAAACGACTGTCGCGACCACAACGCCAGCGATAGGTGTTGTATCGAATTGGGTTGTTTTTGTAATAATCTTGATGAAAACTTTCCCTCCCTTTAATAGGGTAAAAGGTACTTGCGTTTAGTATAGGCGTAACCACAGTTTGATTAGGAAACTCGGCAACTACAGCTGCTTTTGTTTTTTCAGCTAATTTACGTTGTTCGTCGTTTTCAACAAATATAGCACTTAAGTAACTTGGGCCTTTATCGCAAAATTGGCCTCTGGCATCAAAGGGATCAATATTAACCCAGTAATGATCAAGTATGCCCTTATAGCTTACTACCTCCGGGTCGTAAGTGATTTCTACTGCCTCGTAATGGCCTTTATGGTTACCATTGTATGTTGGGTTTTTAAGTTTGCCACCAGTAAAACCCGATATTACATCGGTTACACCTTCTAGCTTTTCAAAGTCGCTTTCCATACACCAAAAGCAACCTCCAGCTAACACAGCTTTTTCGGTTTTAGCTGCATGCGTAAATGTGCTAAACAAAATTGCGGCAGATGTTAATGCTAATGCGAGTGATTTTTTCATAAAATTATCCACCTGAAGTGTGAGTTTAAATACTTATAAAGTTAGACCCGCCAAGTGCTAATACTATTTCATTGTAGTGGCATAGTTTTAGCCGCTTAACTATTTATGGCGCAAAGTAATGTCATTTAAAAAGTTTTATAAGCATAAAACCGGGAGTAAGATCACTTTTAAAGCAAGTAGGATGGTTTAGTTAATTTAACAAAATAAACGCTATTTGATACGCTGTTGTATTATGCGAGCTTGTTTATTAAAGTGACAACATTCGAGATATAAATTAGCAGGTGATAAATGAACCAGTTAACCGAAAAATCAATAAGCTGTCCTTATTGCGGAGAAAGCATAGAAGTATTACTTGATGCAGTAGATATTGATGAGCAATACATTGAAGACTGCCAAGTATGCTGTAAACCAATTTCGTTTGTGGTATTTGAAGATGAAGATGAGTTAAATGTTAATGTATACAGTGAAGATGATACATTTTAAATTGCCGTAAATTATAAAAAAGGCTGCAACGCTGCAGCCTTTTTGTTGTGTACGGAACTAACTAGCTATTTTGTTCGCGTGCTAGTTGGTTTGGCAAAAGCTCTTCTACTATTTCGCGCGCCGGGAGCGTGTAGCGTGTGCCGTCAAACATTACAGAGGTAAACTCGTTAATATTAGTAATGCCTGTTAAGGTCCAGCCTTCGCCGCGTTTTGGGCAATATACTGTGGTAGTGGGTTGTATTACTTTAAAATCGTCACTCATTACGTTATCTACTCTTTTTGCTTTAAAGATAATGCTTGTTAATGGGGTATGGTAAGTTAATAATGCTTGCCCATAAAGAGCTAATTTAACTAACTACTTAAATAAAATGTTTAATACCACACAGCTTGACCGCGTTACTCTTCGTTTAATTACCCACAAACACGCTGCGTGTTTATTTGATATTTTAAACCATCCTCAGGTTAGTAAATTTAACGACTACGAAACACCACTTAGCAAAACACAAATCAAACAATTAATTCAAGATGATATAAGCGCCTATTACGAAGGCGAAGTGGTAAGAGTTGCAATTGAACATAATATGACAGGGAAGTTAATGGGCACCTGTGGGCTTTATAATTTAACACCCTGTAAAAGTAGTGCTTTTATAGGTTTTGAGTTGCACCCCGACTTTTGGGATAAGGGAGTGATGTTTGAAGTAGTCACCGGTTTTATTGAAGCGCTACTTGAGCATATTCCGCTTAAACATTTATCGGCTGAGGTGAGTGCACATAATGCACGTTCTCATAATTTACTTATTAAGTTAGGGTTTAGTTTGCACGAGCATTCTATTTGGCAGAAATCACTTTAACTAAAGACGGCAATTATAAGTGCTTATCTTTTTTCTATCCTGAAAGGTCAACACACTCCAAGTGTAAATAAAATACAAAAAATAACAGCTTTCTATTATAGTTAAGCGTAAGCAAATGAATTTGTTACCCGTGTTTAATTAAACATTAACGCTTAACAAGGATTTTATATGCTAGAAAAACTATCTCAAGATGCGCTTGTTATTTGGGCTACCATTGACCCAATAGGCACTATGGCGCTGTTTGCTGCGATTACTACTCACTTAACTGATCAACAACGTCGTAAAACAGCCTTTAAAACCGTGCTATATGCGGGTGGCGTTCTATTGGGTTCTATTTTAATAGGGCAGCTAATACTTAATGCGATGGGGATTAGGCTGGTTTCGTTTCAGTTAGGAGGCGGAATTATATTGTTTTTGTTTGGCCTGCAAATGATATTTGGAAACGATTCTAATAAAGCTAAACAAGACCCCGAACACGATATTGCTGTGTTTCCGCTAGCTATACCAGCCACAGCTACTCCAGGCGCTATTTTGGCTGTAATACTCCTTACCGATAACCATATACACCCCATTACTACACAAATAGGCACAGCGCTTGTTACTATTGGAGTACTGGGTATTACATTAATACTGTTGCTGCTTTCGGGCAAAATAATTAAGTTGATTGGAACGGGCGGCGCGTCTATTTTAACGCGTGTGATGGGGATGATTTTAGCTGCGTTTTCAGTTGAGCTTATTATGACTGCGCTTGAAATAAAACAATGGGTTAAGCTCGATTAAGTAATTCTTAAAGTAAATATTTAAGGGGATGCCAAATGGCTATAAAAATAACAAAACTCTATCTTACAAATTTAGCTTTAGCGATAGTTATACTTGTTTTGGGAATATTGGCGATAAATTATTACAATCATTATGTATCGGCTTATACGGATGTAACTATTAACTCTAAAGTACTTAACGAATCACGTAAGGTTTTTATAAGATTACCGACTGATTACAATGCTAAAAAAGCGTACCCGTTAATTATTAAAACCGATGGTAATTTTAATTTAGATACATGGGATAAAGCACTTACAAAACAAGCTAAGAGCGAAAAAGGG
Organism: Pseudoalteromonas sp. Z1A6; assembly: GCF_011378745.1. Lineage (NCBI taxonomy): Bacteria > Pseudomonadati > Pseudomonadota > Gammaproteobacteria > Alteromonadales > Pseudoalteromonadaceae > Pseudoalteromonas > Pseudoalteromonas sp. Z1A6. The sequence continues at coordinate 3,075 of NZ_WTKW01000256.1, read as the reverse complement.
GATAAGGCTATATTGGTGTCTATCCCTAATTTGTTTTTTAAAGATACTCGTAATCGCGATTTAGTGCCTCCTTATGCCCGCCAAGATGTAAATACACAAGCGCGTTTAGAGCACGAAACACTACCTGAGCCAAACGGTGAAGCTGATAAGTTTTTAGCATTTATTGAAACTGAGTTACTTCCATATTTATCAACAAATTATAAGCTTAGTAATAATCGTGTATTAAGTGTTTTTTCGGCAGGTGGTAGCTTCGTACTTTATACACTGCATACAAAGCCTGAGTTATTTAATGGTTATTTTGCGTTTAGCCCTGCAGCTTGGTATGACGACATGACTGTAGTTAATAACGTAGATGCGTTTTTAACGGCTCAAGCAAATAAAGTGAAGTCACCTACTTATTTATATCTTTCGGTGGGCGGAGCAGAGCATCCGTTAATGTTAAAAGCATTTAATAATTTAGAGACTGCTTTAACAACAAACCCTAATAATAACCTTGTCTGGCAAAGTGCTATAAACGAAGGTGCTGAGCATTCAGACAATCCACCTCTTAGTGTAGCTAAGGCATTAGCTGGTTATAGTGCGTTTATTAAAAAGTAGGTTGGCTTAAATTGTAACTGTATATGCATACAGTTATTGTTATTTTATCTATTTATGAGAACGAACCAGCTTCATAGAATTTTACTTAGTTTAATATTATTAACGACTTACAAAGGGAAGTTGGTTTAATTTATTTTTGCACAGTAAATGAAAATACTGTTTTTATATACAGTTTATAGATGTTGAGTTAGAATGCAGTCAGTACCTATGAGCATGTACACATCTATTTGTTACTGCTTTTAATCAGCCTTACGCCTTTGTGATCAGCAAAAAGCGATGTAAGTATTTTGCAATTTCAATATAGTTTCACCATCTTTTTACACTATTAATGCAATTAATATAAATTGGCTGGTGGCTTTATATTTAAAGAACACATCATACTTAATGTTATTTTAAGGCTAAACTAAGCAATAGAGTTAAATTGTTGAAAAGGTAATCAAAGGAATAGTGCAAAATACAGGTCGGTGGGATTCAAAAGTATGGCGGAATAAAAAAAGCCCAGTTAAAAAGTTAAAAAGTTAAAAGGGCTAAAAGGGTTGTGCTAAGGGAAGTTGTAGTCGTTTTTTAACTTATATTTAGAGCTTATATCTAAAACCAAATGCTATACCGTCATCTTCCGACTGCTCCATTTGTGCTTGTTGATCGTCGTTATCACTTTCAAAGTCGCTAAAGTCTTTACGCGCTTCTACGTAGGCAATAGTGTCTTCGTCAATTAAGTAATGAAGGCCAATAACAGCAAACTGACGTTTAAACACATCGTTAGGATCGGCGTTAAAGTTTGGCTGAATTACGTAATCATCACCGGCATCAAACACGTTATAGGCAATAAAAGGGCGAAAATCGTTATCAAAGCGGTAAGATGCAAATGTTTCTATGCCAATTGCGTCTTTAATTAAGCGACCAATATTATCGGTGTCGTGGTTTTTGTTTTTATTTATGTTGGCAGCAACGTAAAGGCCGGGCTTATCAATGTTGCCCCACATAATGCCTGCACCGTAAATTAAATCTTCAACATTGCGAGTAGAACCATCGCCAAACGTTAAATCAAACTCGCCACGGTTAACACCTGCAGTAAGCGTTAGCATATCGGTTGGGGTGTAAGTAACAGAGGCACCAAATGTGTAATTAAATTCAACTTCTTGGGCTGCGCTATCGCCTGAGTTCCAAAGTGTTTCGCATTCTTCTTCTGAAATGTCGCTTACGTCACAGGTATAAAATTCGCTGTTTTTAAGCTGTGCTTGTACTGCAAAACTAAAATCGTTGTAACTATTACGATACTGCACTAACTTATCGCCACGCCCAGTACCATTTACAGCGCCATCGTCTTTGTTATAGGTGTAAACGCCTGCGGCATTGCCATCCCATACAAAACTATTATTTGTGCCGTAAACTACGTCGTACCATGCACCCCATTGTTTACCAATAGTAAGTTGTCCGTACTTTTCGTGCGAAAGGCCTGCATAGCCTAAACGGTTATACAAAAACTCATCCTGAATTGACTCAAAACGATTGTTATAAATAATATCGCTACTGCCTACCGGATTTACACCCCATTCAATAAGTGCAAGGGCGGTCCAGTCTTTCTTAAGCTTTCGGGTAAAAGCAAAGTTGATGCGTGAAGTACCATTAACAACTTCGGTTTCGTTTTGTGTATTAATTACACGCACATCAAGATAACCACCTACATTTAGAGTGTTTTTATCATCCTTGTATAGCTCTACCGCCGAAACTGCGGGTGCTAGTACAATACTTGCGCTAACCAGTGTTGCTAATTTTTTGCTCATCTTGTGTGTTGCCCTGTGTAAATTGGTTAATGTTTTTACGTAGGTAAAAATTCAGATTTGAAGACTAACAAAGCGATAAACGGCTCAAAAGTGAAAAATACTCAATAAAACTGAGCATTAATCTTAATAGGTGTTCACGAGAGGTTAATTTTGTTTTTCAGGTGTTGCTGAGGTTTGTTTTTTTAGTTGTTTTGTAGGTAAAAAGAATTGGTAATAAGCGGTGTGTTAAAATTCTAATTTGAATTAATTTCATCTTGGTTAAAAAATAGCGACTAGTGCAAAAGCTCTAAAACTGCTTTATTTTCATAAATATAGCTTTTTATTACTATAGGTTGTACAAAAATGAGTTAAGTAAACACACATACACGTTAAAAGTGTTTTTACTCTAGGGTCTGTTGATCTTTGCGGATTAAAATTTGTTCAAATTAGGGGCTATTTAATCGCGGCTCGAGGTTTGTAACCTAGTGGGCTAAGTAAAAACCGAGCTACAAAGAGTAAATAGCCCCTAGGAAGACCCCTTTGGGCAGCGCCTGTTTGGCATTAATGCTACGTTATCGCCCATTTATGGGGAATAACCACACTACATAGACTCTGCCTTGCCTTAACACCAAACAGACTGCTGAAAATTCAACCTTGAAAGTTCAACAGACCCTAATATATATAACAAATTATAAACACTCATATCGGTTTATTA
>NZ_WTKW01000255.1:0-6171 GCF_011378745.1 Pseudoalteromonas sp. Z1A6 | reverse complement strand
TTATTAGTATAGAGCATTAACGAAAGAATTGGACCACCTAACTAATCGGTTATCGTTATAATTTTTATAATAAAAAGACTAAATCATTAGTTTTATTTAGAGCACTCTCTCTATATGAATTATAAATGAATGAGAGTACCCATATCGACTCACGCAGCTTATAAAATAGTTTTTTCAAGCAATCATTCCTTTAAAATATAAAAGGTAGCCAATGCTACCTTTTATATATTTTTAGAGTGCTAAATCTATATTATTATCTAAACAGCACATCTTCTCTGTTAAACCATTTAACGCAAAATGCCAGTAGTCCGGCTGCAATGATTGCAGTTGCTAAAAATATTAAGCCTACAAATGTGTAATCAACAGTCCCTTTTACTATTTCTTTAATTGCTAAAGCCACGTTTGTAACAGGAATGAATGCTGTTTTAGCAGTAAGCTCCATATTTGGCATTATTGAAATAATAATAGGGAAAAACACGCCCATACTTAAGGGGGCCATATAGTTTTGTGCTTCTTTAAACGTACGTGCATAAATAGATATAGCCAGTGCCAAAGCCGAAAATATAGCAGCCACAGGCAGTAGCAATACAAATATCATCAGTAAATCGGTTACCGCTAATGTACTAAATGCCGCTTTAATAAAATCTAGATCGGCAAATGCTAACGCCAGTGCTATCCAGCAGCCCATACTTAAGACCGTTATGGTTGTGGAGGCAATGGATGTAGTTAACAAAGTTATAAATTTACCAAGCACCAGCTCTGTACGCGTAATAGGTGTAAGTAGGAGTGTTTCTAGCGTGCCGCGTTCTTTTTCGCCAGCGCCTAAATCAATAGCGGGATAAGTAGCCCCCATTAGTACTAATGGTATAAGTAAGTAAGGTAAAAAACCGCCAATTTTTTCGCCAAGGTTTTCACGTTTATCGGCTGTATCCACCTTAATTACTTCAATTGGGTTAAGAATAGATTTTTGAACAGACTCTTCAATACCAAAACTGATTAGCTTTTGAGTTTGCAGTACGTCACTGTATTCTTTTGCTAGCTCTTTGACGCGTTCGAATAAAAAGTTAATAGATTTTGAATCGTTAAAAACAACCTGCCACTGACTTTGTTCACCATTATCTAGTGTTTGCTCAGCATGGCTTGGTAAATAAATACCCATATCAATATCGCCAGCTATAACACCAGCTTTAAGCTCTTCAATGTTATTAAAGGTTTTAGCCCCTTTATAAAGCTCAAAACTTTTGTGATAAAACACTTTATCAGTAAATTCTTGTGCATATTCACCATTAATAATGGCATACGTATTTACTTTTTGTTCTGCGTCCATTGCTGCTTGTGAGCTTATAAATGCCATTACGGCAAACAATAACGGAAATATAGCGACAGGAAGCGCAACAACAAATAATAGCGTTTTTTTGTCGCGTAATAACTCTCTTAATTCCTTTTTAAATACCTCAAACATCATGTTTCTCCGTTAATATGTTCATAAACGCTTGATTAAGCTCATCACTATTACCTGCTTGTTTAAATTCATCTACTGTTCCGTCAAAGCAGCTAATACCTTCGTTAATTACAGCTACTCGGTCACATAAAAGTGCAACTTCATCTAAATGATGGGTAGAAAAAATAACAGGAGTACCTTGCGCCTTTAAACCCTTAATAAATTGAATAACGGTTTGCGTGGTCATTATATCGAGACCCGTTGTTGGCTCATCAAGCACAACAACTGCTGGGCGATGCACAACAGCACGCGCTATATTTGCTTTTTGCTTCATACCTGTTGATAGGTTTTCTGCGCGTTTATCTACAAACTTATGCATATCAAGCAATGTAAATAGCTCATCACAACGCGATGCAATATCGCTTTTGCTCATACCGTGGAGCTTTGCAAAATACTCTATGTTTTCTTTTACAGTTAAGCGGCCATACAAACCGGTAGAGCCCGATAAAAAACCGATAGACTTACGCCCCAGTAGCGGTTTTTTTACAATGTCGTTTCCGGCAATTGTTATTGAGCCTTCATCGGGCTTTAACGCGGTTGAAATCATTCTAAGTGTAGTTGTTTTACCCGCACCATTTGGGCCTAGCAATCCAAGTACTTCACCCTTTGCGCAGCTAAAACTCACATCTCGTACTGAGTGAAAATAATCTTTATCTTCACGAGGGTCGATGTCGTCTATTTTATTTTTTTTGTGATCTTTAGTTAGCTTAAATTTCTTTTTAAGCCCAGCAACTTCTATCATGTTCGTATCCTTCGTTTCGCTCTAAAATAATCTGTATTGTTGTAAAAAGAGTCGTCTTTGTTTTCGTCATGCCAGCCTGGCACACCTAATAAAGGCAGTGGTGAAAGCTGTTTGTTATCGGCTAAGCAGTTATCTGTATTAATCATCTCATAAAGGGCTTGGTCTAGGTACTGATATTGAGTAACTAAATCTTTACAAAATATTTCATCCGGTACACAAACAAACAATGCTTTACCCGTTAAACCTATATAAGGTTTGGTGAGCATTTCATAATTAGCATGGCCAAACATAAAAGGTTTTATTGTTTTACCCCACTCATGTTTGTGTTCAACAAATGCTGTTTTCCATTGATGATCGCAAAGCCACTGCTGCCATTTACTCTCACTTATAGCTAATACAACACCACATTCATCAAAGAGCGTTAATGCATTACGATGTTTGGTACGCTGTTGTAATCCATGTTCAGCTATATCTTGTACATGCCGCTGGTTTATAAGTGCTTTAGTTTTAGGAAATAAACACCAAATAAAGCCACCAAATAAGTCATGCCAGTTCTCACTGCGTGTAGGTACAACACCCGTTTCAAAAATAACTTGTTCGTAATAACGATCGCCAAAATCTACCTTTGCATCATCTTCAAAAGTAATAGGAATATTATTCGCATTAATAGCGGTTAAAAATGGAGAAAACCACTGCGGCGCCGGCCAATCTGTTAGTTCGTTAACTTTAAACAGCTCACGTAAATGCGCAAATGCACCTGTTTCTAAACTACTGATTTGCCACTGCTCGGGGGGAGTAAAACGCTTCATTTAAACCTTTAACAATTTATGCCTATAATTTACGAGAAGTTTACCGCAAAAACTGGTTCTACTTAATAGAAGTTAATATACTAATCACAACTTAAAACAAAAAAAGAGCTGACATGAAACATTATTTCTCTCTCACACTCCTCGCTACCGCTGTTTTAGCAGGTTGCGCAACAACAAGTATTACACCTACTGATGTAACAAATGGTTATAACAGTATCCAAGCTGATGAACTGGCTAAACATGTAAAAGTACTTGCATCGGACGAATTTGGTGGTCGTGCTCCTTCATCACCAGGCGAAAAGCTAACGCTTGATTATTTAACTGCGCAGTTTAAAGCTTTAGGTTTAAAACCAGGTAATGGCGACAGTTACTTACAAGAAGTGCCATTAGTTTCTTTAGAAGCTGATTCGAACATGGTGCTTAGTATTGGCGGTAAAGACTACCAATACAAAAAAGACATGGTTATGGGTAGCAGTCGGATAAGTGCTCAAGAAAGCATAGAAAACTCTGAACTTGTATTTGTGGGCTACGGCGTTAATGCACCTGAATACAATTGGAATGATTACGAAGGTTTAAACGTTAAGGGCAAAACGGTTGTAATGCTGGTTAACGATCCGGGTTTTGCAACAAAAGACCCTGCTTTATTTACTGGCGACGCGATGACCTATTATGGGCGTTGGACATATAAATACGAAGAAGCGAGTCGCCGTGGTGCCGCAGGTGCAATTATCATTCATGAAACAGCACCTGCATCTTATCCGTGGTCGGTTGTTGAAAACTCGTGGAGCGGCGAGCAGTTTGGTTTTCAAAAAGAAAACAACAACATGGACCGTGTAGCTGTTGAAGGCTGGGTTACAACTGACGTAGCAAAAGAGCTCTTTACTAAAGCAGGTTTAGATTTTGATACCGTTAAAACGAATGCTGCCAAAGGTGCTTACCATGTTGATATGGGCGATTTAACTGCTTCTGTTACTATTAAAAACACGATTAAAAAATCGGTGTCATATAACTTTATCGCCACTTTACCTGGTAGTGAAAAACCAGATGAGCATGTTATTTACTCAGCTCATTGGGATCACTTAGGCACAGATAAAACACGTAAAGGCGATCAAATTTATAACGGTGCTCACGATAATGCAACGGGTACAGCGGGTCTTATTGAAGTAGCTGAAGCTTTTACTAAATTACCTAAGCATCCTAGCCGCTCGATGACCTTTTTAGCGGTAACTGCTGAAGAGCAAGGCTTATTAGGGTCTAAATACTATGCGGCAAATCCTGTGATTGCAGCGAATAAAACAGTCGCTAACATAAACATGGATAGCTTAAATTTATTAGGCAAAGTAAAAGACATGAATGTGGTTGGTATTGGTAAATCACAAATGGATGAGTTTTTAGAAACTGCGGCTAAAGAGCAAGGCAGAACAATATCAGGTGATCCTAAACCATCATCGGGTGGCTACTACCGCTCTGATCACTTTGCATTTGCAAACATGGGCATTCCGGCCATGTACGCAGGTGGCGGCACAGTGGCTGCTGATGAAGAAACGGCTAATTACCGTAAACGTATGAGTTTAGTACTTCGCGGTTGTTACCATCAACCATGTGACCGTTACCGTGATGAATGGGATTTATCGGGTGCTGTTCAAGACTTACAATTATTTTATAAGGTAGGTTTCGATATTTCTGAAACAGAACAGTGGCCAACGTGGAATACAAACTCTGAATTTCAGCGTAAGTAGCCCAATTTAATCACAGCCTTTAATTCAAATTTAAACTAACTTAGATTTGGTTATCGAAAAACTCAAACAGAGTAATCGATTTAAATAGATGCAAATGATATTGATTATCATTTGATTAAAATATACAGTGTGACCTAGTTAATTTATTAGGTCGCATTGTATGATTTCACTCCCTCACATTGGTTTTATTACTCCTGCCTCAAAACGATTTTTGAGCCAAAATAAACGCTTACTGCTGCCTTTATTTATTTTAACTTGCCTTGCAATACCGCAATTACGCGAAATAACAATGACCGCACTGAGTGATGCATTTTTTCAAGTAAGTGTGTTTGTTGCTGCTACCCTTTTAATTTATTACTACGCTATAGAACACTTACCTCAATTAGAGCTTAGTTATTTAAGTGCCAAGTCCCCTATTTTAGAAATTAGCTTTGCAGCGGTTTTAGGTGCATTACCTGGCTGTGGTGGCGCTATTATTGTGGTTACTCAATTTACAAAAGGCCAAGCAAGCTTTGGTGCTATTGTTGCTGTGCTAACAGCTACAATGGGAGATGCAGCATTTTTATTACTTGCTACCCGCCCTACTGAAGGCTTGTTAATTATGGGAATAGGGTTGGTTGTGGGTACATTCAGTGGTTTACTGGTTAATACGATACACAAAAAAGACTTTTTACGCCCAACAGCGCAAGAACAAAAGCACCAAATTAAAATACTCTCAACTAACATTATTAAAATCAGTAAACCGGTTTGGATGGTAACAATTATCCCAAGCCTTATAATTGCCTTTTTGATTGCGTTTAATGTTGATTTTTCACAGTTTGGTTCAAGCACAAGTACTGTAATTACGCTATTTGGTGCATTAATGGCTTTATTTATTGTTAGTATTTGGGCGCTTTCGTCAAGAGGTGAAAGCTATCAAGAAGTAACATCAGAAGACGATGCATGTAACCCCCCTTCTAAAATAATAAAAGTATTACAAGATACCCACTTTGTAACGGCATGGGTTGTAGCCTCTTTTATGCTATTTGAGATTTTGGTTAACATTGCAGGACTTGATTTAAAAACGTGGTTTGTACATTACGCCTATTTAGCCCCATTAATTGCAGTGCTTATTGGTTTTTTACCCGGCTGTGGCCCGCAAATAATTGTTACAACACTTTATATTCAAGGCATTATTCCCTTTAGTGCTTTAGCAGGAAACGCAATTTCTAACGATGGTGATGCGTTATTTCCAGCAATAGCAATGGCGCCCAAAGCTGCAGTTATAGCTACACTTTATACATCTATTCCCGCATTAATAGTTGGTTATGGGTTGTATTTTTTTGCTGAAATTTAAAAAATGAGATTTAAAAAACACAAAAAAGCTCAGCAATTGCTGAG
>NZ_WTKW01000254.1:0-6241 GCF_011378745.1 Pseudoalteromonas sp. Z1A6 | reverse complement strand
GCCTTGCCTAAATACCAAACAGACTGCTGCAAATTTAACCTTGAAAGTTCAACAGACCCTTATCAAATTTAAGTCTTAAGCGTGTCTTTATGGCGTGTTTGTCGCCCAACCTATGTTATAATCCTGCGCAATTAGCTATTAAGGGTTATTACTTTGCAATTTATCGCACTTACTTCTATCGGAATCGAAAATTTATTGGTTGATGAACTAACAGAACTTGGCGCAACCGTGTCTAAGCAAACTGTTGGTTCTGTTCGTTTTGAGGCTGACTCATTACTTGCGCAAAAGGTTTGTTTATCAACTCGTTTTGCAACGCGTGTGCTTATGCTTATTGAAGAAAAAGAAGGCGTAGATGACAAAAATAGCCTGTATAATTTTGCGCGCTCGCAACCTTGGCAAGAATGGTTTGGACCTACGCAAACATTCGCTGTCGACTTCAACGGTACCAATGACTCATTAAAAAACACGCAATTTTCGGGTCTTGTAATCAAAGATGCGATTGTTGACTATTTTAATGATTTATACGAGCAACGTCCTAACGTTGATAAGCAAGATGCTAACGTGCGCGTAGTTGCACGATTAAATCGTTACGGCGTATCGATGTATATTGACTATTCAGGTCCTCGTTTGTCAGAACGTGGTTACCGCCAAGGCCAAGGTAAAGCGCCAATTAAAGAGCACTTAGCTGCTGCATTAATTAAGCGAAGTGGCTGGCTTGAAAATGTAAAACAGCCTTTATTCGATCCATGTTGTGGTGCGGGTACTATTTTGATAGAAGCTGCCGGTATGGCGCGAAACGAAGCGCCAGGATTATTCCGTGAAGGTTTTGCTTTTGAGCGTTTACCCAGTTTTAGAGCCGCTAAGTTTAAAGAGCTTAAAGAAGAGTTACTCGCTAATATTACTGATCCTAAATTGTGGTTAATTGGCCACGATTACGATGAGCAAGTATTAAGTAAAGCAATTGATAATGCTAAACGTGCAGAGCTTGACGACGTGATTAAGTTTAAGCAAAGTGATGCAACTAAACTTACAGCTGTTGCAAAATTACCGGGTGTTGTAATTTCAAACTTACCTTATGGTGAGCGTATTGGCTCTATGGCTGAGCTTGTTGATTTACACCGTAATTTAGGCGTTGGCTTTAAAAAGCACTTCAATCACTGGAAACTTGCCTTATTGGGTATGGACGAGAGCCTATTTAAACTTTTAAAACTTGTGCGCCTCAAGCGTTATAAATTTAAAAATGGCCCATTAGATGTTGAGCTTAACTTATATCAATTAGATGATAAGCAAGTAAGTTTGACCACAGATGACAAAAAAGCACTCAATTTTGAAGGCTCAACATCATTTGCAAATAGATTGAAAAAGAATAAACAAGGCTTAAAAAACTGGCTTAAACAAAATAAAATAGATGCTTATCGCGTCTATGAAGCGGATATCCCTGAATACAATGTTGCTGTAGATATTTATGGTGACTCTGCTGTAATTTTTGAATATGCAGCGCCTAAAGAAATTGATGAAAAAACATCAGAAAAACGCCTGCAAGACGTAATAAGTTTAACGGCTCAACAGCTTGAGATTTCACCTGAAAACATTGCTGTAAAAGTACGTAAAAAGCAGAAGGGCGAAGATCAATACACAGCTATGTCTAAACAAAACCGTACTATGGTTGTTGAAGAGTTTGGTGCTAAGTTCAAAGTTAATTTATTTGACTACTTAGACACAGGCTTGTTTTTAGACCACCGTTTAATGCGCCGTTATATTCAAGAAAATGCTAAAGATAAACGTTTCTTAAACCTTTTTGCATACACAGGTACAGCTTCTGTACATGCTGCTCTTGGTGGTGCTAAAGCCATTACTACAGTCGATTTATCAAAGACCTACTTAAAATGGGGCCAAGATAACTTTGATTTAAATGGTATTAGTAATACACGATACCGCTTTGAACAAGCAGATTGTTTAAAATGGTTAGAGCACGCAACGGCGCAATATGATCTGATATTTTTAGATCCTCCAACGTTTTCAAACTCAAAACGTATGAAAGATGCATTCGATGTGCAGAGCGATCACATTAAATTATTAACGTGGGTTAAAAAGATTTTGAGCCCATCGGGTACTTTGATTTTCTCTAATAACAAACGTGGCTTTGTAATAGATGAAGTTGGCCTGATTGGTCTAGGTTTAAAAGCCATTAATATTTCAGATAAAACGTTATCACCAGACTTTAAACGTAATAAAAAAATCCATAATAGCTGGTTAATCACACATGGCTAAATGGGTTTTATATCACACTGATGGTTGCCACTTGTGCGAGCAAGCTGAGCAACTTATCACTGAGGTACTTAGTAATACGAGTGAGTTATTACTAATCGATATTATGACTGATGAGCAGCTTATAGCTGAGTATCAAATTACTATTCCTGTATTAAAAAGTGAAAAAGGCGAGCAATTATTTTGGCCTTTTACTTTACACACTGTGCGCGAATTTTTAGCACAAGCAGAATAAGAGCAAATAAGAACTATGGATTTAATTAGAATTTTAAAAGCACAACTTGCTTTTGGTACGCATGCTTTGCTTAACAAAGCAGATGCCGTTATAGAAAGTGGCGAAAGAGTGTGTGTTGTTGGTCGAAATGGCGCGGGTAAGTCAACTCTATTAAAAGTGCTTGATGGCGAAGTTGTATTAGATGATGGTGAAATAAATCAGCTAGGCGGGATTAGAATTTCTCGTTTAGAACAAGATCCACCAAAAGGCGCAAATGGCACAGTATTTGATTATGTTGCGCAAGGTATGCCTGAGATTGCAAACTTACTAATTGATTTTCATCATGTAAGTAATGAGTTGCAAACAGTGTGTACTGATAAGTTATTAAACAAGCTTGAACGTTTATCAAATCAACTAGAAGCGGCTGATGGCTGGCGCTTTGATAGCCGAATTCAATTAGTGCTAACACAATTAGAATTAACGCCAGAAGCTAAACTTGAGTCTCTTTCTGGTGGTTGGTTACGTAAAGTAGCACTTGCACGTGCACTTGTCAGTGAGCCTGATTTATTATTACTTGATGAGCCAACAAACCATTTAGACATGGCAAGCGTCATGTGGCTTGAGCAATTTTTAAAAGAGTTTAAAGGCGGAATCGTATTTATATCGCATGACCGTGCGTTTATTCGCGCTGTTGCTACGCGTATTTTAGATTTAGACCGTGGTAAGCTTATTTCGTACCCTGGTGATTACGCTACGTACTTAGAGCAAAAAGCCCATGATTTAAAAGTTGAAGAAAGCCAAAATGCATTGTTCGATAAGCGTTTAGCCGAAGAAGAAACATGGATCCGCCAAGGTGTTAAAGCGCGTAGAACGCGTAACGAAGGTAGAGTTCGTGAGTTAAAACAGCTTCGTACAGAGCGTAAGCAACGTGTTGACCAAGTTGGTAAAACTGATTTCAATATTGAAACAGCAGATCGCTCTGGTAAGTTAGTATTTGAAGCTCAACATCTTTGTCATGCATTTAAAGACAAAGTTATTGCTGATGATTTTTCTACACTGGTAATGCGCGGTGACAGAATCGGTCTAGTAGGCCCAAATGGTATTGGTAAAACAACACTATTAAAGCTAATGTTTGGTGATTTAGAACCAGATAGCGGCATAACTAAGCAAGGTGTTAATTTAGAATTTGCTTACTTTGACCAATATCGTGAAAAGCTTGATGAAGAAGCAACAGTTCAAGATAACGTTGCCGAAGGTAAACAAGAAGTGATGATGGGCGGACGCTCACGTCATGTTTTAGGTTACCTGCAAGACTTTTTATTCCCTCCAGCACGCGCTCGAACCCCTGTTAAAGCACTCTCTGGTGGTGAAAAAAATAGACTACTATTAGCTAAACTGTTTTTAAAACCGTCTAATATCCTTGTTCTCGATGAGCCAACGAATGACTTGGACATTGAAACGTTAGAGTTACTAGAGGACATCATTAATCAATACCAAGGTACAGTGCTGATTGTAAGCCATGACCGTGAATTTATTGATAATACATGTTCAAGTGTATGGGCGTTTGAAGGTAACGGTAAAGTTACAGATATTGTAGGTGGCTATAGCGACTATGAGGCTTACGTTAACTATTTAGCTGAACAAGAAAAAAAAACGCAGCAGCAACCAGTAAAAAAAGTTGAAAAAGTAGTCGCTCCAGTTGCTAAACCTGCAGCTAAAACAAATAAACTCTCTTACAAATTAAAACTTGAATTAGAGCAACTACCGAATAAAATGGAAAAACTAGAAGCTGAAATTGAAGCTCAACAAGCTGTAGTTAGTGACTCAGACTTTTTTAAACAAGAGAGTGATGTAACAACTAAAGCATTGAACCATTTGGCACAACTTGAGTCTGACCTTGAAGCTGCGCTTGAGCGCTGGGAAGAACTTGAAGAATTACAGAATCAGTAGTAAGGACTAAAATGAAATATAAATTACTCGCTGCCAGTATTTTAGCGACATTAAGCACTTCAGCAACAAGTGCTACGTACCAGTTAAGTGAATTAGGGACTCTTGAAGACGCTAAATATTCTTATGTAACAGATGTAAGCGAAAGCGGGCATATTATTGGTTTCGCAAATGGTTTATACAATTTACCTATTGATATCAGCTATATAGATTTTACTGAAAATATTATTGAAAATAGCTACGATAATACAGAGGCTGCATTTGATTTAAGTGATAAAGAGATTACCTTTACACTTGATGACATTGAAAATAATGATGCAGTACTTACTAATTCTGATGCACATACTTTCATGGTTAGTTTTTTATCTTCAATTTCTACAAATTTTGAATATCAAAAATTAAGCTCATTAGTTGGCATAAAGTACAATGACACACAAGTAACAGAGCAACCGTTATTTGATGTTGCATCTGTTGATTATGATGGCTTAACGCGTTCAACTATTAACCTTTTTAATGCTGTAAGTGAAGACGGCGTTACTGTTGGTTGGGGCGGTGCTCCTTACGATAAAGTGTCTTTTACACCTGATGGTGAAGATGATGCAGAAACGTGGTTCACACATGAGTTTATAGAACGTGGGATTGTAATAAGTGCTGATGGCAGTATAAGTGTTGAGTTAGAGCCTGAGTTTAATGAATACGGCGGCACAAGCCGCGCTAACGATATAGTCAAAACAAATAGTGGTTACACTGTTGTAGGTAATATCTCTACAAGTATTCCTGATGACAGACAAGATAATATTGATGATAACTGTGATAATGAAGACGAACCAACGTCAGTGTGTATCAACTTATTAAATTCTAATATTTCACGAGGCTTATTTAATAAGCGTGCTGTTAAATGGGAACTTGATGAATCGTTAAATATTATTTCTGTTGAAGAGCTTGGTATGGCACTTACACCTGATGAAGGTGAAACGGAAGATGACGCATTTACGAGTACTGCTTTAGCAGTGAACAACAACGGTACAATTGTAGGTTCATCAAATACGCGTTATTACAAAAATGATGATACGATTCTTACAATGCCAGTCTATTTTAAAGACGGTGCAGTCACTGACTTTATTAATCAAGAAGACGATTGGCAGGCTGGTAAATCAATCGCTATTAATGATAATGATGTAATTACAGGTTATGCGACAAAGCGTATTGAAGGCACTCTTCGTAATAAATTCTTCTATCATGACATCGAAACAGGTAATACAGTTTTTCCAACTGATTATTTTTCAAGTTCAAGTTCTTATGGCAACGATATAAATAATCAAGGATATATTGTAGGCGAAGGGGAAGTGGGTGTATCTGATAGTTCACGACTCAAAGAAGCCTTTATTTACAAAATTGGTGAAGATAAAATCACTAATTTGAATGATTTACTGCCTTGTTATGACACTGATGGCGAAACTGACTACGCTTACTCAATGGTTGAAGCAACAGCTATCAATGAAAATAATGAAATATTTGGTACTGCGACTAAGACAGTTGAAAAACTTGATTCTTTAGGCGGTGTTGTAACTGATATCAATGGTGAAATTGAATACGAAAGTATTGCAGTTGCAGTTAAGTTAACGCCAATTGCAAATGGTGAAGTAGAAAACTGTGCTCCAGTAGAAGCAGAAGTGTATGAGCGTAACTCTGCTAGCTTTCCTTGGTATACATTATTGCTATTACCATTAGTTGGCTTAAGACGTATATTTCGCTTTTAAAGTTTACTAATATTGATTATAAAAAAAACCAACTTAATAAAGTTGGTTTTTT
>NZ_WTKW01000253.1:0-6263 GCF_011378745.1 Pseudoalteromonas sp. Z1A6 | reverse complement strand
TTAAAATCTTTTTTTATGTCATATAATTTCAAAATCATTACTTAAATGACTCGAAAACCACCAAATAATGATCCCAAACTCGTTTACCACTGAGTAAAAGTACCTGCTTAATATATTTTGCATGTATCCAGACTTTAGGTGTAGCTGAGTTTGTGTCCTCACCCAACTTATAACCTGCTTTATTTACACCTATACATCCCACGCTTATTTTGGTAAAAAAATGCCGCTATTAGCAAATTACCCTAACTCTTTTACATAACTATTTTTAATATCAGCTTGTTTTACATCATTTAGCGCATTACTTGCTAATAACGTTAAAATAAGAGAGCGAAAAATGGCTAATACTATACCCACTGAATAATTGAGGTATCACGCCGTTCACTTATCGCTAATAATATTAAATTTAACGCCTTATTTGCTGCAAGCGACTTAATTGCTATTGGCGCTATACGTGCACTTAAAGAAGCTAATATTAACGTACCAAAATTTGTTGCATCGGCTTTGTTATTACAGTCATTGCAAATTACGTAAACTCACAACTAACTACAATAGATCGAAACACCACTGTTGCTGGGCAAATGTAGTAGAGAACTTATTAAAATTGATATGTGGTGAATAAGTACAAAGTGCCCTATTAAATCCTATTCTCACTCCTAGAAGGTCAAGCTGAGCCTTCTTAATTAAGCAAATACTGATTACATCTGTTCACATTCATTTACAAACAATAAAATCATATAATAAACAATAAATTAAAAAAAACACCACCCAAAAAACTATACTTTTTCATCAAAAAAACATCAATTACACATTCCTTAGCAACAGCAAACTGTTAACTGCATTTACTATTTTGTTTCTATAATGTAAATTTATTGTGCCGCTATGATCTTGATCTGTAACTTTATAGCTTAAATAACAATAATATCTCAGGGATTTACATATGTTTAAAACTAAAGCTCTATCAAATGCAATAAGATACTCTTTATTGCTAGGCTCTGTAGCCTTAGCGCCTAACGCGCTAGCTCAAGAAAATGACTTGAATTCAGACGTAGAATTAGAAGAAGAAGCACCTGAACGAATAGTTGTAACAGGCTCACGTATAAGAAAAGCTGAATTTTCAAATGCATCACCAATTCAAATTATCAATGGCGACTTATCTCGTGAAATGGGTTTATTTGATGCAGGCTCAATGCTTCAATCGACCAGCCAAGCGGCTGGTGCTCAAATAGATAATACATTTGGTGGTTTTGTACTAGATAACGGTCCGGGCGCTGCAACAATCGGATTTCGTGGTTTAGGTGCTGAACGAACTCTTGTGCTTATTAATGGCCGAAGAATGGCTCCTGCTGGCGTTGGTGGTGCACCAACATCACCTGATTTGAATTTAATACCTGGCGTAATGATTGAGCGTGTAGAGAATTTATTTGATGGCGCATCAACCGTTTATGGTTCTGATGCGGTAGCGGGTGTAGCTAACGTAATATTGAAAAAAGATGTTGAAGGTTTTATTTTTGATGCATCTTATCGTCAACCTAAAGGTGAAGGCGGTGAAGAAACTGTACTTTCGGGTATGTGGGGCAAAACCATGGATAATGGTTTTATCACTCTAGGCGTTGAATATTCAGAACAAAAATCTCAATCTTTATCTGGTAACCCTTTTGTTAAAGGGTGTGAAGAGCGTATTTGGGAAGCTGAAGATGGCAGTATCGTAACGAGAAACAGTGGCTATGGTCCTGTGGCGAGTGGTGAAGATTCATGTGATATCTTCCCTCTAACAAATCGTATTAGCGTACCTTCTTTCTTTGGTAGTGTTTATTACACTCCTAACTTTACAAACACTGGTATTCCAAACTTCAGCGAATCAACTGTACCATCAAGTCTTGAAGGATTTTTACCTTCATGGGTAGCTGGCGATTTCGATGGCGATGGTATTAATGATGGTGTATTTGTTGATGGTAACGGAGATGGTTTCCGTGACGTTGATTTCCAAGACCCTCTATACGCTTTCCAACAATCTGATTACTACAAAAGTGGTGATTACAGAAGTAAAAATGAACGTATTTCACTAATGCTTAATGGTGAATATAACTTCCAAGATGATAACGATACAACTTTCTACTACGAAGGTTTATATGCGAGTCGTAAATCACCAATTTTTAGCCCTGGTGCACAAATATTTCAACAAGTAGCGGCATCAAACCCATATAACCCTTGTGGAACAAACGGTATTGACTGTTTTGGCGTGTTAGGTGTGGGCCCTGGTGGACCTGAGGCCGTTCAGCCAATCATCAATATTCGTGGTGACCGTGATCAAACTGAAGTTGAAGTTTCACAATATCGTTTAGTTACCGGTGTTACTGGTAATATTGGTATGTTCGAAAACATTGGTTTAGACAATTGGTACTACGACGCGTCTGTATCGTATAGCGCATCTAAAGGTACTGACCACCGTGTTGGTATTGATGAAGAGCGCTTAATTAACTCATTAGAAACCGCTGTTCTTAATGATGATGGTACTGTTACCTGTGGTACCGGTTCTGATGGATGTGTTCCTGTTAATTTATTTGCAGACAGTATTTACCAAGAAGGCGGCGGTACGCTTTCACCTGAAGAAGCGGCCTATTTATTTATTGACCGCGACATCGAAACTAAAGTAAACCAGTTTGTTTTTAATGCATTCATGGGTGGTGACTTCTTCGCACTACCATGGAATAACGAAACTGTTGCAGGTATCGTTGGTATTGAATATCGTCGTGATGAGATTGAATCAAATCCTAATGCAGCAGCATCACAAGGCTTACTATGGGGCTACTTTGCTGACCAAGGCGCTGATGGTTCTCGTAATCTAAAAGAAATATTTACAGAAGTTGACTTCCCTTTACTTAAAGGAGTTAAAGGTGCTGAAGAACTTACATTTACAGCTTCTGGCCGTGTTTCTGAGGAATCTTTCTACGATGCTGAATCAACTTATAGTCTTAAAACTATCTACCGTCCTGTTGATTGGTTTACTCTTCGTGCTACAAAAGGTACTTCTTATAGAGCGCCAAACTTACGTGAACGTTTCTTAAACGGTACGTCTGGTTTTAATACAGTTGCCGATCCATGTGTTGTTCCGGAAGATGCTCGTAATATTGACCCATTGAACCCAGGTTCAGCAGCTACATATAATGCAGCTGAAGAAACACGCGATACAGCGGTATTAAACGCTTGTCAAGCATCAGGTATTGATCCAACTACTCTTGGTTTAGGTCAAGGTGGGACTGATTCATATACTGCTACTTACAGCGCTGAGATTGAAACTGGCGGTACAACTGAACTTAGTGCTGAAACATCAGTGGCTAAAACATACGGTTTTATCTTTGAACAACCGTTCACTGATGCATTTGATTTAACAATGTCATTAACTCGTTTTGACATTGAAGTAACAAATAGTATTGCAGAGCCAAGTGCTTTCTACAGTATTGGTCAGTGTTATTCTGCTGATGGTAATGATGCTTTTTGTAGCCGTATCGGCCGTGACGAAAATGGTCAAATTGATTTAGTTGATGCTAGCTTTATCAATATTGGTTTAATCTCTTCTAAAGGTTTTGATTACAATATCTACTTTGAAACAGATACGGTAATTGCAGAAGAAAACTTAGGTATTACACTAGACCTTCAAGCCACGCGCATGACAGAGCAAGTTTTTGATGTACTTGGTACTATTGATGACAATATGGGTGAGCCAGATTCACCAGAATGGCGCGGTACAGCACGCTTACAACTTAAATATTCTGATTTTAGATTTAACTGGGAAACACGTTTCATCGGTAAAGGTCGTGAAGATGAAGATGATTTAGGTGAATTCGAAGAAGGTACTGCAGGTTGTCGTGGTTTAACTGACGCAAATGGTGCTCCACTTAAGTGTCGCCCTGTTGGTTTCACTGATGACTACTTTGTACATAACATCGGTATGACTTGGTCTAACGATGCTTATAAAGTGAACTTTGGTGTACGTAACGTATTTAATGAAGCTCCACCAAAAGTAGATCCAAATGGTTCTTTCTCAAATACTAACATCCCTCTAGGTGTTGGTTATGATACTTCAGGACGTAGCCCATACATCAGTTTTACAGCTTCTTTTTAATTAGAATTGGCTGAGTATATATTCAATCCAGATGGCCTAAAATTTTAGGCCATTTTTTTTGAGGGAATAAAAAATGAAACTTAAAAAAAGAATGTTAGTAGGATTTACCTTACTAAGCCTATCTTCTTTCGCTAATAGCGAAACTGAAGATGCGACACAAGTGAGCAGTATCGATGCTTTCTCAATGTCATCTGCTATTCGTAGTGTTGTAGCATCACCTGATGGTAAGAAGCTTGCTATTTTAAGAGCGACTACCAAAAATGGTGACTATATAATTGAGATAAGAGATCCAAATAACCTAGAAGCAGACCCCGTAAGGTTGGGCGCTGATAAAATGCTGATATCTTCCATCGTATGGTTAAACGATGAAAAAATAGGCGTTATGTTTAGACAAATACTAGAAGATGGAAGTCGCAAATACTGGGTTAATAAGTTTGCAATAACTGATGCAGATGGTAAAGGCGACTGGTTATTACCATTTAAGAAAAAGCGAAATGTTCAATTTAA
Organism: Pseudoalteromonas sp. Z1A6; assembly: GCF_011378745.1. Lineage (NCBI taxonomy): Bacteria > Pseudomonadati > Pseudomonadota > Gammaproteobacteria > Alteromonadales > Pseudoalteromonadaceae > Pseudoalteromonas > Pseudoalteromonas sp. Z1A6. Next base: position 1,633 of record NZ_WTKW01000253.1, on the reverse strand, counting down.
TATAATAAATATACTTCCAGACAAAAAAGATGAAGTACTTGTAGAAGTTGATATTAATAATAACTACATTCCAGATGTAGTGAGATTTAATATTAACACTGGACGAAGCGTTACTGTAATGCGCGGAAATGAAAAAGTATCAGGCTCGTTTGTTTCTGACTACGATGGTGAAATAAGAATAGCCCAAGGTTGGAATAAATCTGATAACGCAATCGATTATTATGCCCGAGATAAAGGCAATGATGATTGGAAAGTAATTAAGCAAGTTAGTCCTAAAAAGCGTGAAAACTTTGAGATATTAGGATTTGCAAAAGGTAATCCTAACGAAGTTTATGTTAACGCCAACTTAGGCGAAAATACGACTGGCATTTATATTTACAATATTAAAACAGGTCAGTATTCTGAACGTCAATTTGGTCTTAAATCTGTAGATACAGACGGTGTTATACTTGATACCGACGGCACTTTACAAGGCTTTCGCTATACAACCAAGCAGCCTAAGTTTTATTTCACAGACCCAAACCTTCAAGCACTTAACGAATCTGTTGCTTCTTTATTTAAAGATAAGTTTGTACAAATCATTAGTAGCTCTGATAACGATAACGTATTAGTGGTGAGAGTATCTGCTGACGATAACCCAGGCAGCTATTACATTGTTACTAATAAGCAGAAGCTGACTAAAATTGGTGACCGACTTCCGTTTATTGATAAAAGTAAATTAGGATCCGTTAAATATATCTCTTATAAAGCAAGAGATGGACGCAAAATAAAAGCGTATGTAACCATCCCTGCGACTAAAGGTCCTTACCCTGCGATAGTACTTCCTCACGGTGGTCCTTGGGTGCGTGACTCTGTTGTATTTGATGACTGGGCGCAGTTACTTGCCTATCATGGTTACGTAGTTATTCAACCAAACTATCGTGGATCTACGGGGTACGGTCTGGAGCATTGGATAGCCGGTGATAATAACTGGGGCTTGAAAAAACAAGATGATTTAGACGACGCGGCACAATATTTAATAGATAAAGGCTTAGCAACAAAAGATAAGCTTGCTTTATTTGGTTGGAGTTATGGCGGTTATGCTGCATTTGCTGCATCTATGCGTGAAAACAACATATATAAATGTGTTGTTGCCGGTGCAGGGGTAAGTGATTTAAGCCGTATTAATGCAACTCTTAACGAAAATCGCTTTTTAAGTATTTTACAACGCCCTACGATTACAGGTGTCTCTCCTGTAGAGCAAGTAGATAAAGTAAATATTCCTATACTAGTTGTGCATGGTGATATCGACAGTCGTGTTCCAGTAAAACACAGTAGAGACTTCGTATCTGAGCTTGAGAAGTACAAAAAAGACTTTAAATATATTGAGCTTGAAGATGCTGATCACTTTTCTGATACGCTTTTCTACGATCATAAAAAAGAATTTTATACCGAGTTGTTATCATGGTTTGATAATAAGTGTGGTCTCAAATAATGTAACTAAAAAGTGACACTCATTTTATTTGAAGAGCATTCTTTTGTTTTAATATTAAGTGAGTACATAACAAAAAGGCTTCTAAATTTATTTAGAAGCCTTTTTTAATAACTTGTCTCGTCCTGAAATGTGTTTACACATTTAGGATTTATTATGACC
>NZ_WTKW01000252.1:0-6293 GCF_011378745.1 Pseudoalteromonas sp. Z1A6 | reverse complement strand
CATTATTCATATAAATCATAATGTTATGTGCTAATTTTACACCCTTAACCTTTATTACCTTATATATTTAACCACCTTTAAACTTCTTTATTTATACTAAGCAATATTAAAGGTGTAAAAATATTTTTAGATGTCTTGTTTTTGAAATGCATGTCGTCTTAAATAGTTGTTTACAGCTATTTGAATGGACATTATACTAACTGCCTAACTTTGAGGAAGAAAGTATGTCTATCAACAATAACGCATTAAGTACCTATCGGCTTTTGAAAGCCACAGCTGAAGTTGCTGAAAAATCATTAGAAGGACGTATTCAGCACTACCGTGCCCATCTTAAATCAGAAGAAAAAGAATTAAGAACGTATACACAAAAAGCAGCTGCTGATTTATTAGGTTGTAATAATCGTACTTTAAAAAGACGTCATGATAATGGCGACTTCGATGATTTAAACATAAAACGCGGTGCTAACGGTCACTATGCTTACACATTAGTAAATATTTTTGCTATGGCCGATATTATGGACATTAAACCAGATCATCGTACTGGTGATGACAAACTGCAAGTTATTGTAATTAATTCTCTCAAAGGCGGCTGCGGTAAAACTACCAGTATGGTTAATATAGCGGCAGCGCTTGCAACTACAAATATTAAACGTTATCGCATTGGTATTATAGATTTAGACCCACAAGGCTCTTCTTCAAGCTTTTTTCCTTCAAGTGAGCACGACCCGATTACTGTTGGTGATTTAATGCGTGATTGCATAGATTTAGACGAGGGTGAAACATGGCCTGAATTTGTGTCTAACTCATTTTTACCAACGCATATCCCAAATATTCGTGTATTACCATCGGGTATGGATGACTTTTACTTTGAGCACGAAACGGCAACATTGCTCAAAGATACCTCAAATTATGAGCAAACTCGCCATTACCACAAGTTACTTGAGAAAGTAATTGATCCCGTTAAAGACGAGTTTGATATTATCTTAATTGACACAGCACCTACCCTTAACTTCATGTTTTATAATGCATTAATGGCCTCTACGGCGATGCTTATTCCTGTTCATCCGGAAGCTGTAGATTTTGATGCTAATAACAAATATTTAAAACGACTAGGTGAGATTTACCATACAGTTGCAGCACTTGGCCATGAGGGCTGGGACTTTATGCAATTTTTAGTGACCAACTATGTGAAAGGTAATCACTCACAGCGCGATATCGTCAAAGATGTTCGTAGTGCATTTGGTCGCCAAGTAATGAGCTACCCAATCAATCACAGCTCCGCGATTACCGCTAGTTCATCGTCTTTCAACACTATTTTTGATCAAAAAGCATCAGACAGCTTAGCAAGTCGTGAGTCATTAATGCGCGCTCAAGAAAATATTAAAGATGTGGTCGATGAGCTAGAAATGCTTATTCGTTCAAATTGGCAGTCAACTCAATCAACACTCAATACCCCTAAGTAAGGATGTTAAATAAAAATGGCTAAAAAACGTAAAAATGACACCCGCTTAGATCCATTTGCAACTGCTGTAGGCAGCAGTAGTCTTGATGCATTACTAGAACAAGCCAATGCTGGCGATGTAATTAGAATGCCTGCACCGAGTGACCCCGCTCGTCAAATTACGCTTGTTTGTAAAGTGATCGCACATGCTGATATTGAATCTACCACTGGTGTATATGGCAAAAATCGTCGTGTACAGGCACTTCTAAACGAAAAGTCAGTATCAGACATTCTTCCTGCAATTCGTGAGGATGGTCGAAATCAACATCCTGCCCTACTTTGGGATCAAGGTGACAAAAGTTTAGTTCTGGCAGGTTCACGTCGTCGTATGGCCTGTATTTTAGGTAACGCAGATTATTTAGTACTTAGTTCAAGCGATTTTACTGATCAAGATGCAAAAATTTTAGCGGTATCTTCAGATCAATACATTGCTCCTAGTTTATGGGAGCTTGGCCAAGCATACCAACAAACTAAAAATGAGCTTATTGAGCAAGGTAAAAAAGGATCTTACAGAGAGATTGCCGCGGTAGAAGGTGTATCGCATACTGCAATTGCAGATGCAATTAAAGCTTATGAGCAAATTCCTGCTGATGTCATTGCGCTTTACCCTACTGCTAATCACGTAGGTCGCGAAGTCGCTAAAAAGCTTGTTAGCGCAAAGGAGCGAGACGAAGAGGCGTTTAATCAACTTGTTAGTGCCCTTGCTAGTGATGAAGAGTTAAATGCGATTACAAGCGACGACAAGCGTGCAATGGCGATCACTAGATGCCTAACTTCAGAGCCACAAGTAGCTGTTAAGCGCGAAGCTGTACTAGAAAATAACTTCATATCGGTACAACGCAATTTAAAAAGCGGTGATGTCTCTATCAAAATTGATAATAAAGTAATGACAGACAAGCGCTTAGAGCAATTAACTAAGTTATTAAGTGCCTTTAATTAGTTAGTTAAATAATGATCTGTCAGGCATATTTACTTAGTTAAATAGTGATCTGGCAGATTGTTTTGTTAGTAAAAATCTGATCTTTACTAGCCTATTTCCTCTTTAAATAATCATATTCCTTCTTCAAGATCACTTTTTTACTAACTAATCTCCTCTTTTTAGCTACATTCCTTCATTTATTATTATTGTTAGTAAAATCGTGATCTGTAATGCCTACTTTTATGTTTCTAACTATATGTAACTTCTACCATTGCAGTTGTTTTAAATATTATTTTGTAAAATTGGATGCTTATTTTTACTTACAAACCGATTTTTTACTAAGTTATCAGCTCCAACCAGTTTATATCTTGTTAATAGTGCTTTAGCTCAGAGCACATAAGGCATATACTGGCAGGATTATTTTTAAAATTTAATGCTTAGAGTGACATGTCTGCTAACTTATCAAAAAATGATTTAATGGCTATTTTTGAAGAAATTAAAAATGAGCAGGCTACCCAGTTTCCTCTGTCTGAACGCTTTATCAAAAAACTTTTCCGTGAAAATGTTTTAGATAAAGGCAAAGAATATTACAAGAAAGGTCAAATCACTTGGCTAGAACACACCCCTAATTTTTCTGTAGTCGACTCTACTGTACAAGTGGATAATGGATCATCGTTTAACCAACGTATTGAGATCAGTAAAGTACCAACTGGCTATTCTGTTGATACGCATTGTACGTGTAATGCAAAAACTAAATGCCGACACTTAGCTGCTATTTTATTTAAGCTCAAAATAGAGCACTCTGGTGAATATGGCGAAGATTATTTTATTAATGACTGGTTTAGCGAATTAAGCGCACTTAAAAGTGGTGATCAAAACACGCCATCGCAAGTATTATTATTTGTATTAGATATTGAAAATAACAAAGTATTCTTAACACCTAAAATAGCGAATGTTGAGACTAAAAAGAATTACACGCTAGGTCGAAACCTGACTGAGCAGCAGTTAAATAGTTTTGTAACGCCGAGTGACTTACTCGAAAGTGATTTTAGATTATTTAGTTGGATACGCTCACAAAATGCAGTGGGAAGTATTGAGCTAAAAGGCCAGTGGGGTTTTAGTGCCTTACAACAGTTGATAGCTACAGAACGCCTGTTTTTCCAGCGTTCTCGAGTACCAATTAAAGCGCAATCTGGCCAAGCATTAAGTTTTAGTTGGGAGCAAGATAAAGATCTCTCACAATTAGTTATTAAGCTTGAGCAAACACAAAACTGGGCTTTATTAAAAACAACACCACCTACTTACCTCGATTTAGATCATTTAAAAGCGGGCCGTCTTCGCACCCCATTGAGTGCAGACGAAATAGCACATTTACAAACTATGCCTGCTTTGCATGACGCTAATTTTGATAGAATATACAAGCAGCTTGCCGATAACTTTGGTGCAGGTGTAATACCCCACCCTACTAATTTACAGCCAACATTGCCTAAAATCTCTAGTAATGCTGTTTTAAAAGTAACTATGGGCGATCAAGGTTTATCTCTTTCGTTGTTATTTAAGTATAAAAATAAAAACTATTTAGCAGGTGCAGCACCTGCAAGTACGATTAATAGTGCATTTGAAAATACTGTAACTAACGAACTAATTAACTTAGGATTTGAATTTTGTAAAGGGGGTTTACAAAGTGAACTGGTATTTACAAAGCAGTCTTCAATCCATTTGCATTGGCTAATATACGAAGTATTCCCTGGCTTTAAGCAACGTGGTTGGCAAGTAAGTGTAAGTAAAGTAACGAGTCCTAATCCGCAGTGTGAAGTTAGTTTACATGTACACCGCGCAGCAGGGCATCAAATGCACTGCAAAGTATTGCTATGTGATGCTAAAGCATCGCTGTTGTTTACTAATACTGACCCGCTATATCAGTCATTAAATCGCCAAAGTGAACTATTTTACTACTATCCGCTTGGTCGTGAATTTGGGGTTATCAATAAGTCAGCAATTAACTTATTAAATGAATTTAAAGAGCGTTTTGAATTTGTAAAAACACGAGACGAATTTAATATTCCGCTTTCGTATTTACCTGAATTAGTAAAGCACACTGCTATAAACGTAGAGCTTCACGACGACTCATTAGAGCTATACTTACAAGAGCTAAATAGTCCCGATAAAGCAATTACTAAGGTTTCATTACATGGCTTAAATGACTCAGTAACACTTCGTGAGTACCAACAGCAAGGTGTTGACTGGCTTAGCTTTTTAAAACGTCACCAATTAGGTGGTATTTTAGCTGATGACATGGGCCTGGGTAAAACCTTGCAAGTTATTGCATTTTTAGCCAGTACATTTAACCGCCCGCAAGCAGGCCCTACACTTATAGTGTGTCCAACTAGTTTGGTGAGTAACTGGAAAAACGAAATTATTAAGTTTGCTAAAAGCTTAAAAGTCACCACTATTTTTGGTTCAAATCGTAACGATCCTTTACAGCACTTAGCGCAAGCGCAGTGTATACTTACTACATATCCACTTTTAAAGCGTGATATTGCATATTATTCGCCATTATATTTTGAAAATATAATCCTCGACGAAGCACAATACATTAAAAACGATACCGCACAGGTTTCGCGATTAGTTAAACGCTTAAATGCCGACTTTAAACTTTGTTTAAGTGGTACTCCAATCGAGAATAATTTACTTGAGCTTAAATCGTTACTCGATTTTGCTATGCCATCGTTACTTGGGTCTCAAGCCCACTTTAAGCAGCACTTTCAAACGCCTATTGAGCGTGAAGCTGATATGGAGAGAGCTGAGCAGTTAAAAGCGTTAATTATGCCTTTTATAATGCGCCGCACTAAAGCACAAGTAGCGCAAGAGCTGCCTGAAAAAACAGAGCTAACTAAAGAGTTTGAGTTTGAGCCTAAGCAAAAAGAAATGTATCAAGGTATTACACGTTCATTAGAAGAGAAGCTAATAGACTTATTTGCCGAACAAGGCGCACAAAAAAGTAAACTTGCATTTTTAGAGGCACTTTTAAAGTTAAGGCAAATTTGTTGCCACCCTAAATTAATAGATCCAGACACTCAAGCAGGCTCCGCTAAGCTTGAATGGTTAACAACACACTTACCGCTTATGTTAAGTCTCGGTCGTAAAATTATTATATTTAGTCAGTTCACATCGGCGCTCGATTTAATAGCCCAACGCCTTGAAGAAATAAACATTAACTTTAGTATGCTCACGGGGCAAACGCGCCACCGAGATAAAGTAATCGACGAGTTTACCAGTGGTAAAACATCGGTATTTTTAATTAGCTTAAAAGCCGGCGGTACAGGCCTTAACCTTACACAAGCCGATACAGTTATTCACTTTGATCCATGGTGGAACCCTGCTGTAGAAAAGCAAGCGACTGATAGAGCTTACCGTATTGGCCAAACTAACCCTGTATTTGTGTATAAGCTCATAATGAGTAATTCAATAGAGCAAAAAGTATTTAAAATGCAACAAGACAAACAAGCCCTTGTAGATGCGTTATTTACCGATAAATCAATGAGCTTTACAAAGTTTGATGAACAACAAATGTTATCGCTAATTAAAAACTAAATTGATTTAAAAAGTTTTGATCTTTTTATGAACTTAATTAAAAAGCGGACGTCTACTATTATGCTTTTTGGTTAATTGCAGTTAGCACAAGCATCATGTTGATTCCCCATTTAGTTACTAATTTTAGTAATGATTAAGCCAGCCCATTTTGAGTTGGCTTTTTTTATGCCTAAAATTTAGCGTTCGGCACTTATTTTAAAGTTTTTACTTTTTTATGAACTTAATTAAAAAACGGACGTCTACTATTATGCTTGTTGATTAATTGCAGTTAATACAAGT
>NZ_WTKW01000251.1:0-6300 GCF_011378745.1 Pseudoalteromonas sp. Z1A6 | reverse complement strand
AGCAAAAAGGAGCGCATGCGCTCCTTTTTTAATACCTTAAAGTTAAGGATTAAGCAGGTAGTTTCTCCAGCCATACTTTTAACCAAGGCTCGGTTACTGGCCATGGTTCAAAATCTTCACATGCATCTATTTCTAGGCGGTTGCCCACAGGCTTTGCTTGTAAATCGCGTAGTAGCTCGTCAAAGCTTCGCCCTGCGCCACAAAATGTATCGCCGTAACATCTGTCACCCATTGCAATTACACCAAACGGTTTATCGGTAAGCATTGGGAAAGTGCTATTCATTGCAAAGTACAATCCTGCCAAATTACTCGGTACATCACCTTGGCCTGTTGTGGAGGTAACAATTAAAATATGCGATGCATTTTTTATATCATCAAGTGATGCTTCAGTAATTACTGTAGCAGTATGACCCGCTTGCTCAATTGTGGCAGCAACTTCGTCGCTTAAACGCTCTGCACCGCCATTAACGCTGCCTACAAAAATACTAATATGTGCCATTAATAATCCTTTTCTTGCTCTGGCCAACCTAGCTGCTTACATATTTCAAGCATGTCTTCACCTAGTGGCGCTTTAATTGTTATTGATTCATTACTATAAGGGTGCACAAAACTAAGCTCTGTTGCAAATAACATTAAGCGTCTTAGCTCAAAATGCTCTCTAAAAAATTGATTATGCTGGTTATCACCGTGATTTACATCACCAATAATAGGCAGTGATAAGTGCTTTAAGTGTCTGCGAATTTGATGCTTGCGCCCTGTTTTTGGAAAACACTCAACCAACGAGTAACGCACTGTTGGGTACTTACCAATAGGAATAGGCAATGCAACTTGGTGCAAGCAATTAAACTGGGTTTGCGCTTCTTGCGGTGCTTTGTCTTGATCTGCAAATTTATCGGCTATTTTATCAAGTTCTTCTTTAAGCGGTTTATCTAGAAATACTGACTCTGGCGCAAAGCCGCGCACTAAGGCTAAATAGCGTTTAGCAATAGTACCTTCAATAAATAGCTGGTTCATATCGCGAGCAGCTTCAGAGCTCAGTGCAAACAGCAATACGCCCGACGTAGGTCTATCGAGCCTATGTACTGGAAATACATGTTGCCCTAGCTGGTCACGCAACATTTGCATAGCAAACTGGGTTTCGTGTTTATCTAAAAACGAGCGATGCACTAATAAGCCTGAAGGCTTATTTATAGCCACATAGTTTTCATCTTGATACAAAATAGTCAGCTCGCCATATTCAATAGGCGCCGGACGCTCACTCATTTGGTTCTCCTAAAAAGGAATCAAGGGCTGTTAGCAATTCAATTATTTCATCGCTCCCTGCTTTATTCACAAGTGTCATTTGCGCCATAGGGGCAATAGCAAAGTTACGAGGCAGTGGTTGTTTATGTGTTATTAATTGCTGTATTTTATTAATAAATACAAATTGTAACCACTGCTCAAATGCCATTGTATCGTGACAAAAAGGAGTATTTGAAAGTAGTGCCTCAGCGTCTATTGGCTCACTTTGCCAAAGCGCATGTTTTTGTAAAAGTGCGGTTAGCTGCACTAAATAAGTTTGGGTTTGCTGGTACATAACCACCCTCTTTTATATATGTAATGCAATTATACCCTGTTCCCTCATAGGCGGCTATGACGTATAATTAACGTAATTTTGCAGTAAAAACAGTTGAGAAAACAATGAGTGATCAAATAGCTACATTAGGTCAGCTTTTAGATGGTGCGGGTACTCAGTGGCGTGCTTTTGATATTGGCAGGCACATTACTAAACTCGATAAAAAACAATTTTTAGCTATTGAACAAGCTCAAGTGCCTTACCCTTATCCTCTTGCTGGTCATGCTTGGCTCGCTATCCAATTTTGGGATACTAAAGCCAGTAAAGAACCTTATGTATGGTTTTTAAAGTTTCCACTTGATGAGCAAAGTATGCTTGTAAGTGCTAGCCGCGATCACTTTGCTGATATGGTTATTCAAGCGCTCGGCACTGAAATCACAGGTGAGCAAGCCGATGGAAAACTTGATAATAACCCTTATGTTTTTACACCAAACGCAAATAAATTAGCGGCATTTAACGCCCAAGTAAAAGTACTATTAAAACAGCCTGCGTCGCAGTATTACGAGCATGCACAGTTATACTTTAGCGGTAAAATTGGTTTTGATAATTGGCAAGGTGTTGCACTGCAGGGTATTGCCGATTTTGCACTACGCTTAGACAGCGATACAAACTTAAGTAATTTGCAAAAAGCATGGGCGCATTTACCTATTGAAGTACTACAACCACTCAGTGCCATGCTTGAACACGTTGAAATACCAACATCAATGAGTGAGTTACTTGTTGATTACACACAGGCCGCAATTAGTAATAACGATACATTAGCTATAACCGCAGCACTAAGATCTGTTTCAAAAGGTCAAGCTCAAGGGTTATGCGCTCAATTAGTTGATACTGTACTAAGCTCACAGGTAAGGCACGACTCTGACGTGTTACTAACAATAGCTGGGCGGTGTTTTAAGCAATTAGAAAACCCTGAACGCTTACATGTATTTATGGATAATTGCGCACATCATCAAAAAATTGATGAGTTGTTTCCTAGTATTTTTGCTGACTTAGTTGCAATACCGACTATTCGCCCGCATTTATTAGGCTTATTACGTAAAGAAAATCGTAGCGAAACCCTCGCGCGTGCAATTGGAAGGTTATTCTCTTAAATGGCAAGTTTATGGACGTTCATACTTATTGGTAGTGTAATTTACTTATTTTGGCTTAACCGAAAGGTTGCTGAAGCGGCGAACGTTCATGCTAAACGTCAAAGTGAGCAATTGCAGGTGCAGTTGATGAGTGTTGCATGCACAAAACGCCGCTTTGGTTTTTTAAAGAACGGCAAGCCAGGCATCAAAAGTGAATTTATATTTGAATTTTCAAGCGATGGTGAAAATGCTTATCAAGGTGTGTTAATTATGGAAAATGAGTTTTTGAAAAGTGTGGTTGTTCCACCGCATAAAATATAAAACTTAATATACTTTAGGAGTATTTGTCTTAAATTAATAAACTTAATTCAACACAAAAAACTAAGGCGTAACTAAAGTTACGCCCCAATTGGACTGCATCCTGCTAGATATCCATTATCTTAAATCCGTATTATCATCCCCTGAACGAGTAAACAACCTTGTTTACCCTCACATTGCATCCTGCAATATCCATAGCCACCTTGGCAAACCCACGAAATCTATCGTTTGGCTACATACTGTAGCATCATCCCTGGTAATCCTTTTAAGTAGCTCCTGCCACTTTTTGCATCCTGCAATATCCATAGCCATCTTGGCAAACCCACGAAATCTATCGTTTAGCTACATCCCGTAGCATCATCCCTGGTAATCCTTTAAAGCAGCTCCTGCCACTTTTGCATCCTGCAATGTCCACTTGCCATCTTGGCCGTCCTGCGTAAACTAACGCTCCTGCTACTTCCTGTAGCGTCATCCATGATTATCCTAAAGTAACTCCTAGCTACTAAGTGCTTCATGCACTTCCTTATTCTTCCTTGTATCCGTTTTAGCTTGTCCTTTATGCTTCCTGCTAGCGTCCGCTATGTTGCCTATTCCGTATCCTTGGCAGTAACTCAATCATTGAGCTATGTCGTCTTGACGAAGAAAAGTTTAAAGCAATCAGGGGGGAGAAATAGGACTTAACATTAAATAAATAAACGTCACAAAAATGAAAAATAAAAATAAACTTTAAATAACAATAGCTTGAATTGAAAAAGGCTACTTATTAATAGCCTTTAACTGACAATGCTCACGATAATGTGAGATATATCTCACGGCCTTATGTCCGTTTGGGCGCATTGGCTTACATCATAATTTTAAATAGTTGGCTCAATTATTGATTTAAACAGTAACTCGCCCTCTACTTGGTTAAAAGTAAGGTGTTTAAATGCTTCAAACTTTTCGGTTTTAAAAAATTCAGTGTGTTCTTTACGCGTTACAAATACAGCCATCCCCGTTGACTCAGCGTTACATTTAACTAAATCATCAAGCCCTCGTAGTAAGTAACGACCAAACCCTTGCCCATGAAAATGTGGATCTACGGCAATAAAAGCTAAAAAGTAGTAATTGCCTTTCTCTTTAAGGGCATCTCTAATTGTTTGTTCTTTATCTATTAATTGATTTGTTTGTAAGTAGCCCGCACTCAGCATTAATTTTAAACGCCAGTGCCAATAACGCTGCGCTTGTAATTGGCTATTAGATTCAAATACACACGCTACTGCTTTTAATTTATCGTTGCGGTATAAACCAATTAATGGCTGCTTTTCTTGCCAAAAACTACTGAGCTCTTCGCGAATTAATGATCGTAATTTTTTTTCGTATACTGATTTATTTTCGTCATTGTAGCTAAGCATGTTTTGTAATACAGGATCGTCATGATAAGCCTGATAAATTAGGCTTGCTGCAGTGCTAATATCTTCTGCGGCTAAATACTGTACGCTGAACGTATCAGCTGGCGTGGTTACACTCATTGTATTTCCTTTATTATTTTAGCTGTAGACTGTTTAACTTTATACCTAACTATATACCTAAAATTATTAACCGTAAATTCAGCGAGAGTTTAACTAGCTAGGAGTAGAGTTAATCCTTAGAATAAGTTTTCATTTAGTTAATACCAATTGCATTAAATGAGTGTTCTATTTATAGCGCTAAGAAAATAGCACAATAACAAGGCGAAAATTATGACATATAGTTGTTCTATATGAGTAATTTTTAACGCAGTAAGTGAGCTATTTAATACGCTAGAATGAGCATATTTTTAATAAAACTGGTATAAGGAGCAATATCATGGATACGACTAAACACGACATCAATACACTATTTGCACAGCTTGGATTACCTAATTCTGATGAACAAATAGATGCATTTATTGCCTCACATGAATTAGAAGACACAACACTACTCCAAGAAGCTTCTTTTTGGGATGAGGCACAACAGCACTTTTTAGCTGAATCGCTTGCACAAGACGGTGATTGGAGTGAAGTAATTGACGAGTTAGATGTACGCATTCGTCAAAGTAAGTAATTTTATTTAATGTACCCTCCCTTATTTATTGCTAACATAGCATCTGCGCAGCATTTATATGCTGCGCAGTTATTTTATTAAAGAGTTATATATCTAATGAATTCAGTTGTATTTGATGCAATTAAAGCCCTTCTCGATGAAGGCAAAACCCCTACTGTAGCACTAACTAAAAGCCGTTTGGCGCAACCGGTTCCTATGCCGATGATTATTGCAGCAGTAAGCCAATATAAAAACAATCCTGATTCAATAAATAACTTCATGAGAAACCCACAGCAGTCAGATAGTACTGAGCTTAAAACAAGTCAATTAGATAGAATTGAGCAAAAACTCGATAAACTTCTTGCACTGCTAGAACAAAAATAATTTGAGACTATAAATGTTCGTTGTTGATTTAACTTTTGATTGCTACCAAGACACCACCCTAGAACAAGCCGAACAAGCAATAAATCGCTTAGTAAATGCATTGCGTTTTAATGGTCAAATAATGGGGGAAGAATTTCCAACCGTTTTAAAAGATGGATTTTTTATTACCCGTGTAATGTGCCCTACTGAAGATGCAATGCACCCGCTAAATAACAGCCCGTTTGTTAAGCACAGTATCGAAAAGTTACATAGTGCGGGGCTACTTGCGCCAAAAGTAAAAGTGATTGGGCAAGATATTCACTCCAACGGCGCTGATTGCTGTAAAGAACCATCAAGTTATATTTTATACACAACCTATGTGCATACGTGTAGCCCGCTTTATTGTGGTGATGACTTTTTGCCTGTGCCGTTATTTCGTATTCCGGCAATTGCTAATGGTGACTATAAAACGCTTATAAAATGGCAAGAAGATTGGCAAGCCTGCGATCAAATTCAAATTAATGGCGCAACCCGTTGTGAGTTTCCGGCACTTGAAGAAATATCGAGTATCCAAAGCGACTTATACAGACGCGGAAAAGACATAACAAAGCGAATTAGTTTTTTAACTGAAAAGCCAACCTATTATTATTTATACCGTGTAGGCGGCGTAGATAAAGCGTCTGAACTTGAACGAAAATGCCCTAGCTGCAATGGTGATTGGAAATTACCTGAATCGTGGTTTGGGTTATTCGACTTTAGGTGTGAGCCGTGTGGCTTAGTGTCTAATATATCGTGGGATTTTCAGTAACCATTAGGGCGTGTTGACCTTTGTGGATTGAAATTTGTTCAATCTAGGGACGATTTAATCGCGGCGCGAGGTTTGTAACCTAG
>NZ_WTKW01000250.1:0-6338 GCF_011378745.1 Pseudoalteromonas sp. Z1A6 | reverse complement strand
TGGGGAATAACCACACTACATAGGCTCTGCCTTGCCTAAAAACCAAATATGCTGCTGCAAATTTAACCACCAAAGAACAACACGCCCTAGTAAGGGCTTTTTTTACGCTGGGCAATACTGCTTTAAAAAATCATGGTGAGGCGGTAATTGGCTTACGCGTTGCTCTATTTGTTGCTTAATACCGTGTAAAAAACGGGTGAGTTCTTCATCGCTCATCATGCTGGCTATTAAATGATGTTGATTAGGCTCAATACCTTGACCAAGCATAACTTGCACCCACGAATCGACTCTAAAAATATCGCCATCGTCTAAAAATACACGACCGGTTTGCTTAAACAAATCAATTTTATGTTGAAGTGTTTTTGGCACTTCCATGGCGCTACAGTGTTGCCAAAACTCACTGTCATCGCGATTAGTTACTTTGTAGTGCAGCACAATAAAGTCGCGAATATTTTCAATTTCGCTTTTAAGCTGTTTGTTGTATTCGTCAATTGCGTGATTGGTAATGCCATTAAACGGAAATAAACGCATGAAGCGAATAATACCCGACATAATTAAGTGAATGCTGGTGGACTCAAGTGGCTCTACAAAACCGCTAGCAAGGCCAAGCGCTAGGCAGTTTTTGTTCCAGCCTTTTAAGCGACGCCCTGTTTTAAATTTAATAATACGCGGCTCTGTAAGTGGCTCGCCCTCAATGTTATTTAATAGTAGCGCTTTGGCTTGTTCGTCATCCATATATTGGCTGCAATAAACTAATCCGTTGCCTACACGGTTTTGCAGCGGTATACGCCATTGCCAGCCGCTTTTGTGGGCAATAGAGCGGGTAAGTGGCAATACGGTCTCGCTGGTTGATTTTGTTTGCACGGCAATGGCGCTGTTACACGGTAGTAAATGCGACCAGTCTTCGTAGCCAGTATGCAATGCTTGCTCTATTAATAAGCCTCTAAAGCCGGTGCAATCAATAAAAAAGTCGCCGTTAATGTGCTCGCCATTATTTAAAGTAAGCGATTCTATATGGCCCGTTTTAGTGTTTTTTACTACTTTTTGTATTTTACCTTCAATGCGTTTTACACCTAATGGCTCTGAAAATTCACGTAAAAACTGCGCGTAACGTGTGGCATCCATATGGTAGGCATAGTTAATGGGATTTTGCTGATTAAACGCAAATTTACCGCCTTTAGCTGCTTGCAGCTCGTAGCAGTAATCGCCAAATGGGTTGTTTATTCCTAAAGTTTTACCTTGCAACCAAAAGTGATGAAATTCACCCGCCCAACATTCTTTGCCCGTTGCGCCAAATGAGTGAATATAATGCGTGTTTTCATCGCCCCAGTTTTCAAAGCTAATACCTAATTTAAAGCTTGCTTGAGTGGCTTTCATAAATGCTTGCTCGTTTATACCCAGCAATTTATGAAATGTACGAATAGGCGGAATTGTTGCTTCGCCAACACCTACAGTGCCAATATCGTCAGATTCAACAAGGGTTATGTTTATATTGTTACCAACTAGTTTAGCAAGTGCCGCTGCGGCCATCCAACCTGCAGTGCCGCCTCCAGCAATTACTACGTTTTTAACAGCGTTTGTTTTAGTCATTATGTGGCTGCCCATTATTTGATAAAAGGTGATTTAAAAGCGCGCGATTACTTGGTATTCCATTTAAACACTGCGCTATTTTTTCGCGATTTTGCTGATAATAGTAATCCCCAGCACGTGGGTCGTTAAATGTATTTTGTGCAGATACTGTTTGTGTATTAAAGCCCATGCCATATAAAACGTATTGGTAACTGCTTGATGAAAACACTTCTTCGTTTTCAATAAAATCAAAGCGGCTAGGGGGTTGAAATTGCCAAAGTTTAAGTAAGTTTTGCAGGCGCTCGGGCGCGGTATTTAAATTACTAATATCTTGCCAATAAGGAGTGTCGTCGCGCTCGCTTAGCACATAATGAAGTTTTAAAAACTCAATAACGCGCTGCCAACGAGTGCTAAAACGCTCATTAAAACGCGTTTCAAGCTGGCTCATGTGGGTGCGGTTTTGCGGGAGTTGCTCGCTTATCATGCTAATTGAAAGCTCAACCATGGCAAGTGCTGACGCTTCAAGAGGCTCTAAAAAGCCAGCTGACATACCTACGGCAACACAGTTTTTAATCCAAAATTTTTGCCTGTAACCAGGGCTGAATTTTAATACGCGGTAGTTAAGTTGCTCAGCTTGTTGCTCACTGGTACTTTTAGCTATGTAGCTTTTTAGAGTATTTGTTGCGCTTTCATCGCTTTGATATTTACTACTAAATACATAACCTGTACCACGGCGCGTTGGCAGGGCTATATCCCAAATCCAACCGTTACTTTGCGCTGTAGATAACGTAGCAGAGGCAACTGGCTGATCGGCGTGTGCATTAGGTATTTGCGCCGCAACAGCGCTGTTATTAAATAAAATATGATCTTGCGCTATAAACTCACTATTAAAATGCTCACCAATTAAACGAGCGCGAGAGCCTGAGCAATCTATAAATAAATCACCCGTTATATCGCCATTATTATTTGTTTTTAATGAGGCAATATAGCCATGCTCGTCGTTAATAACCTCGGTTACATCGTCGATAATATGCGAAACATTTAGGTTTTTAACGCAGTGATTTTTTAAAAACTCAGCAAATTTACCCGCATCTAAATGATAGCCATAGTTGGTAACTGCTGCATATTCAGGTGTTTGTAATTGCTTTGGTGCTAGTGCTGCTTGGCATACAAAGCTTTGCATATTAACAACGTCGGCAAATTTTTGGTTAGGTGCAATACGTTGCCAACTGGCGTGTAAATTAGTGTGCTCGTAGCCTTGTGGATTCATAAAAGGGTGGTAGTAGTTTTCTCCCTCGCTGAGGTTTCGCCAATTTATAAATTTAGAACCTTGCTTAAATGACGCGTCGCACTGGGTTATAAAATCACTTTCTTTAATGCCAATGCGCTGTAGGGTGTTGCGCATTGACGGCCACGTGCCTTCGCCCACACCCAATATAGGCACGTTTGCCGACTCAACTAACGTTACATTCAGGTGCGGGTGTTCGGCGGCTAATAAGCCTGCGCTTAGCCAGCCGGCAGTACCTCCACCTAAAACGACTATTTTTGTTATTGGTTTGATCATGAGTTAACACCCTAAAGTTGATAACATTTAAACTAGCATTAATATTGTTTTAAATACAAAAAAGCCGCTAGTAAAAACTAACGGCTTTACTTTGTATTACCTTTAGAAGTTGTAACGCATACCAATATTGTAACGTGCGCCTAGCTGTTGTAGGTTCCACAATTGAGCTGACGTACGGCCATGTTCGCGGCTGTTTTGTTCAGTAATATTAAGGCCTTCAACAAAAAACGATAGTTGCTCGCTGTAGTTGTACGCAACATTAAAGTCGATTTGATAATATTCTTCAGTAAAGCCTGGCTCATTTACGTATCGAGCTGCGCTATTTAAAAACTTATCACGCCAGTTGTAAGCAATACGTGCTTGAAAATCATCGTTTTCGTACATTGCTATAAAGTTAGCTGTATCGCTTAAACCCACTAGTGCAAATTGTGTTGTAGTAGGGTCAGCGTTTACATCAAAGTCTATGTCGCCATTAACTGTGGTGTAGTTTGCTTGAACACCAAAACCGCTTTCACCAAAAAAGTGCTGAAAGGCAACTTCAAAACCATCAATGGTGGCATTTTTATTGTTGGTAGGTACTTGCGCTGTAAATTCTAGTAATGGGTCATCGCTGTTAGCAATTACATCGTAGGCGGCTTCAAACTCTTCGTAGGTCATAGAGTCAAAATCAACGTTGTTTTCTGTTGCGCCAACCATTTGAAATAAGTTTGAATCGGTTACTGCAAGTCCGCGAGATTCTAGCTCAGCAATGGCTGCTTGAGCGCGAGGGCCCGCTGTTGCATCGCGTAATCCGTAGTAGTTTTGCGTCATGGGTGTTAAACCAATAAAGTTTTCGATGTCTTTAGTGTAATAACCTACCGACACATAACTTGTTTCTGCAAAGTACCACTCAGCCGATACATCAATATTATCTGATTCAAGCGGCACTAAACCCGGATTACCCGTTGACGCTGTAGCCGGTGAAGAACCCGCTAAAAGAGTAGGGGCGCCTGGTACACCAACAGTCGCTGCTGAACTTAAGTTGTCGTAAGTTGGGCGAGCAATTGTTGTGCTATAAGAAAAACGAGCTTTTACGTTTTCGATTACTTCTATGTCAAAGTCAAAGCTTGGTAAAAAGTGATCGTAGCTAGATTTAAGCGTGAAATCTTCTTTATCTGAGCCAAAGCGAACATTAAAGTCGTTATTACCTTCCCATGCTACTGCGTTAGGTAAATCGATATTAGCCGTTGAGGTAATGTCAGTAGACTCTTGGCGTGCGCCAATAACAATGTTGTATGGCATATCGCCAATGTAGCCGTTGTAAGTAAATTGCACAAACGCTGCGGTTATATCTTCTTCAATGGTGCGGTTAGTTGCAAATGCGCCATCGGCTGCAAAGTTAAAGCCGTATTCTTCACCTGCCCAGTAACCAATTTGCGATGCGCTGCCGGTATAACCTTGGTTGAACGAGCCCGATGTATCGTAGTCGTCAAACTCAGCTAAAAAGTTTGTTGGGTTTAGGTAGCCATCAGGTAGTTCGCCTGGGTTTTCTATCCCCCAGTTACCCATTGTATTACGTGTAAGTGATTGCAGTGAATGGCTTTCCATAGAGCGAGACTCTATACCAAAGTCAATTGCGCCGTTTTCAATTTCGTATTTACCATGGATTCTAAATTCTGTTATTTCAGACTCTTGGCGAGCAAAGTTAGAATCTAAAATAGACGTACCCACATCAGAGGCATCTAATGTGTTATTGCAATTTAAGTTGTCTCGGCGGCAATCATCAAAATCGATACTCATTGATGGAAGCTCACGGCTAAAATCAACTTCTTGTGCGTTAACTACGTTTGCGCCCAAACCTGCGTTTACCCAGCTGCCGTAAGGTGCATCTGGTTTGCTAGTGGCTTTTGAATTGTGCGCATCAAACATAAAGCTCAATTCTGAATTGAAATAGTATTCAACGTTTAAACCAATAGAGTCGTTTTGGTTAACTTGGTTTAGCTCTTGAAACGCTAAACCTAAATCGCGTGTTTGCTGATCGCGACGTTCTTCTCGGTAGTAAATAGGGGTTTTTACTGTGTTATCGTCAAATGTTAGCGCGCTTTTGTAGTTATCCATCCATATTGATTGCTCAGCACGGGCTTCGAACAAATCTTGTTTAGAATACGTGTAATCAAGCGTGGCTGTTAAATCGTCAATAGGGCTGTACTGCAGCGTTAATTGTGCGTTTGTACGAGTACGTTCTCTGTCGGCAATGGTGTAGCGCAAATCTGATGGCATTGAATAAAGCTGGCCAGCAGCGGGTGCATTAGTTAAAACAATATCATCTGCTGCTTGTGGGATTGTGCCGTCAAAAGCAGATGTATTCCATTGATTTACAAACGCACCTGTTGATGAGCTATCGCGCTGTTGCATGCTTGCAGTTAACGAGGCACCAAATTTAGCTTCACTGTCGGTCCAGCTAATTAAGCCCGAAAGCTCAGGTGTTATGTCATCACCAACGCGGTTTGTTGAGTCGTGTAATGCTTTTACGCCAATGCTTGAAACAAAGCCTGGATTGTCGAGCGGGCGAGCGGTATTTATATTAATTGTTGCGCCAATACCACCAGATGCAATACTTGCTTTACCTGTTTTATATACTTCAACCGACTTAACGCTATCAGACGCTAAGTTTGCAAAGTCAAAAGCACGAGAGCTTGGTGTACCACCGCCTGAAGGCAATGAAGCTGCCGGCATAGTTCGACCGTTTAGGGTTACCATATTGTAGTCGGGACCAAAACCACGAACCGTTACTTTAGAGCCTTCACCATTTGAACGATCAATCGACACACCCGTAATACGCTGTAGCGACTCGGCTAAGTTGGTATCGGGGAATTTACCAATATCTTCAGCTGATATAGCATCTACAACACCTGCGGCGTCGCGTTTTAATCGAGTTGACTCTTTAATACTACTTTTAAAACCAGTAACTTGAATTACTTCAACATCTGTATTTGCTTCTTGTGCATATACAGGTAAAGAGATTGATGCGCCTAAAATCAGAGATAGGCTGGTCGCTATCTTTGTTTTTCTTACAATATGGTTGGACATTCGGTTTCCCTCGCACTTTTATCATTATTATTAACAGCTGTATGGGGCTGTTATTGTGTAATTATAAACATTGTCAAATGTATGGAAGCGCTTCCAGAAAAATTCATTTAACTGAGCTTTGTGGAAGCGCTTCCAG
>NZ_WTKW01000025.1:0-21447 GCF_011378745.1 Pseudoalteromonas sp. Z1A6 | reverse complement strand
CCCGATAATTTAACACCGAGTCAGCAGTTACATTTTTTTGCTGATCAACTTCCTCGTTCTGCACAATCTATAAACACATTTAGTCAGTTATTTAACCAAGTACGCTATAGTAAAAAACCTTTTACGAAAGAGCGTAAAACTCAGGCTAAAGATCTGATAAAATTAATTAAAATTTCCAAATAGAGAATACTATGAATGCTGTTGTTATAGGCGTTATTTTAATGCTCGGGCTATCTCTGGCTCGCGTTAACGTCATTGTTGCCATGATCATAAGTGCTTTAGTTGCTGGTTTAACAGCAGGCTTGGGTATAAAAGAAAGTGTTGATGCATTTAATTCTGGCCTTTCTGCCGGAGCTGAAATTGCACTAAGTTATGCCATGCTCGGTGCATTTGCCGTTGCTATTTCTAAGTCGGGTTTAACACGCATTCTCGCTGATAAGTTACTTGCTAAAGTAAATGCTAAAGGCAGCGGGAATGAAACATTTTTAAGTTACTTCATTTTATTAATTATTTTAGGTTGTGCAATTTCTTCGCAAAACTTAGTACCTGTACACATAGCGTTTATTCCTATTTTAATCCCACCGTTACTCGTTGTTTTTAATCAGTTAAGATTAGACAGGCGTGCTATAGCGTGTATTTTAACATTTGGATTAGCAACTTCTTACATGGTGCTGCCTTATGGTTTTGGGGGAATTTACTTATATTCTATTTTGCATAAAAACCTAGTTGATAACGGCCTAGACATTGTAAATACACAAGTCCCTATGGCGATGATAATTCCTGCATTAGGTATGTTTATAGGATTACTTATTGCGGTATTTATTACCTACAAAAAACGTCGCGAATACACAGAGCTCCCATTAACAACTCAGAGTAAATCGGCTGAGGTAGAAAACCCTAAAAAAGTAATGATTGTAGGGCTATGTGCGGTACTTGCCTCACTTGTTGCACAAAACCTAAGTGGCTCAATGATTTTAGGCGGTTTAGTAGGTGTAATGATATTTAGTGTATTTGGTGTAGTTAAGTGGGAAGAAAACGGCGACGTATTTAGTAAAGGCGTTGCGATGATGGCCATGATTGGCTTTATTATGATATCGGCACAAGGCTTTGCTTCAGTTATGCAAGCAACCGGCGATGTAGCAAGTTTAGTACACAGCGGTGCTGCCCTTTTTGATGGTAATAAACCTTTGGCGGCCGGTGTTATTTTGTTAGTCGGGTTATTAATAACAATGGGTATTGGTAGCTCGTTTTCAACAGTGCCTATTATTGCTACTTTGTTTGTACCATTGTGTTTAGACCTTGGCTTTTCGGTAATGGCCACTGCAGCACTTGTTGGTACTGCAGGCGCTTTAGGTGATGCAGGCTCTCCAGCTTCAGACTCAACGCTTGGACCAACATCTGGCCTAAATGCCGATGGGCAACACGACCATATTAGAGACTCAGTTATTCCAACGTTTATTCACTTTAACATTCCACTACTGATATTTGGTTGGATAGCAGCAATGGTGCTTTAAGCCGTATTCATGTATTTATTTAAAGCTGTATGAGATTAAAAAGGTATGTATGAAGCATGCCTTTTTAGTTTTTACAAACCTCAATATCACACATTAACAACTCCCCTATTTTGATTACCTTATTTGTGAGTATTAACTTTGGTGTTTAGGTTATATTTAATAAAATATACAGTATGATGTGTTCTTTATGGTTTTTTATATAAGCACCAATTAAGGTGCTTATATAATGTTACTCTACCGCGTCTTTAAAGCTCTAAATTACTCAAAACCATAAATCATTTTATCGCATACTACCGGTGTTGGTCTGTGATTATCATCGACAGCAACAAACGTAAAGCTACCACTAATGGCAGAGTGCTTATCATCTCTGTGCATAGTTTCTAATAGTATATCTACATCAACTTTTAAGCTGGTGTTACCTACATGGACTACTTTAGCAATTAACTCTGCAAAAGTACCTGCTGGTATCGCTTCTTTAAAATCAACTCTATCGGAAGATATGGTAACCAAAGGCTTACGGCAAAAACGAGTCGCTGCTATAAATGCCACTTCATCCATCCACGCCAGTGCATCACCACCAAATAAAGTATTGTGATGATTAGTACGCCCAGGAAACACGGTCTTAGTTACCGATGTAGTTGAGTCTTCAATACGCTGAGCAATTATTGCATCGCGATTTACGTCAGTCATAATCTCTACTTTTTGTTTGCTAATGTATCTTGCATTAGTAATGCAGGATCGAGGCGTTCGCCTTTCCAGTTAAAACGCCAATCTAGGTGAGGACCCGTTACACGCCCTGTTGCACCAATTTCAGCCACTTTGTTACCTTGCTCAATTTTGTCACCCACTTTTACATCAAGCTTACTTAAGTGAATGTAAGTTGAGGTAATGCCATGGCCATGATCAATAATTAATGTACCGCCTGAGTAGTATAAATCAGGCTCAGCAAATACCACGGAACCACTAATCGGCGCATAAACAGGGGAGCCTGTTTTATTGGCAATGTCTAAGCCAAAGTGCGGACGACGAGGCTCACCATTAAAATAACGTTGGCTGCCATAAACACCCGATATACGCCCTTCTGCAGGCTTTAACACAGGGTCTAAAAAGTACAGTAAATCAGAGTCAACTTCACGTGCTTTACGCACAGCAACTGCTTCGCGGCTTATACGTGCGCTAACTTCTTTTGGCGGTGAAACATATTTTTTAGCTACGCCGGTAATTTTATCAATTTTATATTCACGCTTGGTAATAGCTATCGGCTGAGAATGTGACTTGTCGCTGCTATCTACCCATTTCAAAGTATGAGTAGTGTCAGCATCACGACCAAAACCAAATACAAAATCACCACTAGATGAAAGTTTTAACTCTTTGCCATCTAAGCTTACCGATTTAGCATTTTCAAGCTTACCAGTAACCAAGCCGCCTTGT
The DNA here is from genome assembly GCF_011378745.1 of Pseudoalteromonas sp. Z1A6. Taxonomy (NCBI): domain Bacteria; kingdom Pseudomonadati; phylum Pseudomonadota; class Gammaproteobacteria; order Alteromonadales; family Pseudoalteromonadaceae; genus Pseudoalteromonas; species Pseudoalteromonas sp. Z1A6. Next base: position 18,502 of record NZ_WTKW01000025.1, on the reverse strand, counting down.
GTTAAGTGCCCTTTTAACTCAAGTGCCATAGCACTAAGGCTAGTAGAGGCAATAAGTGCTGTTGCTAAAAGTGTTTTAAACATAGCTAATCGATCCTTTTCCTACCCCTTCATAAGCGGTTACTTTTACTGCTTTTTCTGGGTATTGGGCTTTAATTTGACCAGCTACATGTTCAGCAATACATTCTACGGTTGTATCTACTGGTAAAATGTCGCAACGAGATTCGCTAATAGCCATTTCAAAATAGCCTTGTGCCGATGTATAGGCAAAACATACGTCATCAGCTTTAGCTGTAATGTGTTTTAAATCACTGCCGCTAATTTGATCTTCACTGGTGGCTAAGTAAATATCTTCCCACTTTTGAGACCATTCTTTTTGCAAGCGCGGCATAGAAATACCATCTAAACTAATACCAATTTGAGAACGATGCCCGTGAATAATGCGTTGGCAATTACCGTCATGCTTTTTAAGACCATGGCTGTAATGATAGTAAAAGCTTTGGCTGTGTTCAGGCTTAAGAGACAGCTCAATTTTTTCAATGTTATCTGGGAGTTTTGGTAAAATAGTCGCAATTAAAAATTCAGTAACCGATTCAACCGTTACTTCGTCTGCGTTAATCATACAATAAGCTTGATGAGGGGCGCTCATAGCTAAGTGGTTGTTTTCACCAAATGTACAGTCGAGTGTTTTATGCTCGTCAAACTCAGATACAGTCCCATTAAGGCCCGTAGGAATTGCTAATCGGTGATCAATACACTCATCTATAATGCCTTTAATTTGCTTTTTAACTAAACCAAAGTCTAAAACCATAGACTCTTCGTTAAGTTTACCGTGCAAAGTTAAATCAACAATCCAGCTCTCGCCAACGGCGCCGCGTTTGTTACATAAGTAAGAAAAATCAATCACAGTTAGTGAGTTAACAAAAAGGATCATAAACTTCCTTTAGACTGGTTATAAGACAGCGCTAATTATAATGATTTCTGATTGTAATTGCGCGGTTTTATAGTGCAAAAACCAATCGCGTTGATTGATTGGTGATTTAATATGCAATATTTTGATTTTTTAACTGCTCCGAGTTGTTTAGCGTACAAGTGTACGCTAAAGTACTTGGCAATTTCTAAGCGAAGATAAGTGTTATGGAACCTAAAAATAGCTATACAAAAGAAGATTTGATCCTGTGTGGTCAAGGTGAAATGTTTGGTGAAGGCAACTGCCGTTTACCAAGTGACAACATGTTAATGATGGACCGCATTACCTCTATTACTGCTGATGGCGGAATTCATGGTAAAGGCGAAATTGTTGCTGAGCTTGATATTGACCCTAGCCTGTGGTTTTTCGATTGCCATTTTAAAGGCGACCCAGTAATGCCAGGTTGTTTAGGATTAGATGCTATGTGGCAACTAGTTGGCTTTTACTTAGGTTGGTCTGGTGGCCCCGGTCTTGGTCGTGCGCTAGGTGTGGGTGAAGTTAAATTTACTGGCCAAATTTTACCAACTAATAAAAAAGTAACTTACCGTCTTGTAATGAAACGCGTAATTAAACGTAAATTGTTTATGGGCGTTGCTGATGGCACTGTAGAAGTAGATGGCCGAGTAATCTACGAAGCAAAAGATTTAAAAGTGGGCTTATTCCAAGACACTAGTGCGTTTTAATTTTTAAATGCACAAACAAAAAGGCCTCCAATGTGGAGGCCTTTTTGCTTAAATTCGATTATTGATTTTAGGTTTTGTACATGTTGCGGTTTTCAATCGCCTCACGCCACCCTCCTAACCACTCTGATTTTGGATCTACTTGTTGATAAGGGCATAGCTCTTTTGAGCGACCTGCTAAACCTGCTTTAAAACCTTGAGAATGAGCTCTTTCTAAACGATCTCTTTTCTGTCTCTTCATCGGTAATATCCTCACCTTTTTATTTATATATTGTGTAGCATTAGTGAAATCTACATTTAATGAATAGTTAATAAAAATGTAAAATTCAAATTGTAAAAGCAATTAAATTGTTTGACTTTAACTAAGCTGCTGATGCAAAAATGAATTAACATTTAAAAAAGTAAGTGGTCATACAACATTTAATTTGACCGGTTCGTAATAACAAATTGGCGATTTAATAATCGCTAAAAAGCACTTGTGTGCTTTAATTGTGACCGACTAATATTGACTAAGTTCCAAACAAAAATGTAATCGTGACACTTTTATTTCATTAATCTTAAATTAGTAGCCCGCCCCTAAATTTGAACTATTTTTAAACAATTTAAATTTATACTTGATTATTTAAAGTCGATCGGTCTAATATAGGTTCATGAACAAAAATACATCAACACCAATACGCCGTGGTCGCCCACCTAAAATAGCCAGAAAAAACGCCGATACAAAAGCGTTACTTATTCGCACGGGCCTTGAAACCCTAACTGAATTTGGTTTTAGCGCCACGGGGCTCGATACTATTTTGAAAAAAGCGGCTGTACCTAAAGGCTCTTTTTATCATTACTTTAAAAGTAAAGAAGCCTACGGTATTGCGTTAGTTGATGCATACGACAGTTATTTTATTGCCAAGCTTACCCATTACCTACACCAAGAAGATGTTCCCCCACTTGAGCGAATCGTTAATTTTACTCAAAGCGCAATTAAAGGGATGAAAAAATACGATTACAAACGTGGCTGTTTAGTCGGTAACTTAAATCAAGAGCTTAACCATTTAAGTGATGAGTTTAAAACCAGATTAATGCAAAGCTACACAGCTTGGCAAAACCATGTAGAGGTTTGCTTAAACCAAGCTAAGCAACAAGGCACTATTGCAAGCCATGTAAACACACAATTAATGAGTGAGTACTTTTGGATTGGTTGGGAAGGTGCTGTTATGCGCGCCAAGCTCACCAAATCAAATACCCCACTTACTTTGTATACAGAAATGTTTTTACGCGCATTATTAACCTAATGCGTTTTTATTTACCAATTAAAAGACGATCGGTCTAAAAGGATATCCCATGAGTAACCCAATTAAAGCCATTGTTATTAATAAAGAAGATAATAACTACAGCGCCTCATTATCGACTATCGAACATAGCGATTTACCAAACGAAAATGTATCTATTGACGTGCTATACAGCACACTTAACTATAAAGATGGTTTAGCAATTACTGGTAAAGGCCCCGTTGTACGCAGTTTTCCTATGGTGCCAGGTATTGATTTAGTGGGTACGGTTACACATTCCACCAGCGATGAATTTAAAAATGGCGATAACGTAATATTAAATGGCTTTGGTGTAGGCGAAAAACATTGGGGCGGACTTGCTCAAAAAGCAGCTCTTAATAGCGATTGGCTAATCCCCTTGCCTGCGGGTATTTCACCTAAACAAGCTATGCAAATTGGTACAGCCGGTTATACCGCTATGCTAAGTGTGATAGCGCTTGAAAAACAAGGCATTACTCCAGAGTCTGGCGAAATACTGGTAACCGGTGCTAATGGCGGCGTGGGTAGCTTTGCTATTTATTTACTAAACCAACTTGGCTATAACGTAACGGCGGCAACAGGTCGATTAGATCAAAGTGAGTATTTAAAAGAGCTTGGCGCATCAAACATAATTGACAGAAGTGAGCTTTCAAACCCGGGCAAACCTTTGCAAAAAGAGCGATTTGCAGCAGCAATAGACTCTGTGGGTAGCCATACACTGGCAAATATTTGTGCTTCATTAAAATATGGTGGTGTAGTAACAGCATGCGGACTTGCACAAGGTATGGATTTACCAGCATCGGTGGCACCCTTTATATTACGTGGTGTATCTCTTATAGGGATTGATAGCGTAATGCGTCCTAAAGCCGACAGAATTGAAGCATGGGATCGCTTAGCTAAATTAGTAAGTGCTGATTATTTAGATAAAATTTCGACAGAAATATCACTTGAACACGTAATTGATAATGCAGAGCAACTTATGGAAGGAAAAATTCGTGGTCGTGTTGTAGTTAATTGCCAAAGTTAAGCTATTTACTCTGTTAAAGCCTCGTTATTAAATTTATAATGCAATTTGTATTTTAATAATGAGGCAACACCTATGAGCAACCAAGAACTTTTCAGTAATAACCCACTGCAAGGCGTAAAATTAGAACAAGTGGTTGAAGAGCTGGTTGAACAATACGGGTGGGAACTCCTACACGCTTATTTACAACTTAACTGCTTTAAAAATAATCCTGATGTTAAGTCTGCGGTTAAATTTTTACGTAAAACACAATGGGCACAAGAAAAAGTAGATAACTTTTACCTTTATCGTCTTAAAAACTTACCTAAGCCTGATGATGTGCAATACGAATTACCGCCACGAGATCGCGTTATCCCCGCTGATCATAAACCTGGTGAGCCGTGTGAACTTAGTTTTGTTGATGCTAAACGTATTGTAGAGAAAAAAGAATCTAAGCAACGTGCTCGCGATCGTAAGCAGCGTTCTAATTCTAGTAACCCTTGGGGTAACTAAAAACTTACTAATTTAAGGTTGAAGAGCTGTTTATAAATAGCTCTTCGATTATCTTCCCATTAATTTCAATTATATCCGCGTCACATAGCTAATAAATAACAATTAGTACCCTCGGTTTTTCCAAAAATCTGTTTCTGTGCGCTCTGCCTCTAATGCCACATTAAAAGTTTTATCAGCAATGATTTTTCCATTAAGCTCAATAGTCATTCGCCAATCACCTAGTTTATTTTCTATTGGCAGCCAGAGTGTATCGCCTAAGTAAAAATTCCAATCACTATCTTTAACGTATACATCGCCTTCAAAAGGGTCCATTACATCACCGTTGCTGTCTGGAATATCAGGATGGTAAATACAATAATGAAGCTTTTCACCTTTACCTTTTTTAATATTTACAATTAAGCCAAACTCAATATCTACCTCAGCTATTACATTTGTTGTAAATTGCTCTATTTGCGGCAACGCTTTACTTTCACTATCCCACTTAGAGTAAATCCCGTGACTTTGTAACGTCACTACAGGTTTTGTTTTAGCCATTAAGGTAGCCTTTTATGTTAGCTATTTTGGCATTAGTTTAACTTTTTGAAATTTTAAAATAAAACACAATCTCATAAAGTTAAATCTCAACTTAGCTTTAATACTCCGCCTATTTACATAATTGCTAATTTGTCATCATTGTTTACACACTATTTGCACAATTGCTGATTATTGTTTGAGTAACTTAATTGATCAGGTAGGCAGCAATGAAACAATACGCACTTAATAATAAAAATCGAAATAGGATAAATGCTTTAAAGCTCACTTCTCTTGCTTTAATTGTTTCATCGTTAGTTGCATGTGGAGGTGGAGAAGGCATAGCTGATAGCTCAGAAACTACAGAAAGCTCATCACAAACCACCACAGATAATGGCACAGGTACCAGCAGTTCAACCCAAAGTGTACTTTGTGAATATAGCTACAGTGAATATAACGAGTCAGAGTCAGTACAAGCCACCAGCGCTGCAGATTGGTCATGCACAGGAACTACACGCGACTTAGTAGCTAATGGCATACCCGATCACGAAGTAGGCACATTCCCTAATGCTGATAACCCAAATACTATTTCTGAGCAATCAGTAAATGAAAGCTACACACTTGAGCCTATAGAAACAACACAAGCAACCATGCTTGGTGGTCCTCGTGGAATGATAGGCGTTGTACTTAATGGCATTAAAATAGACGCTGGTACAGGCGGAAGTTGTGATGATTCTGGAACCGATTGCGATTTAGGCGACAATAGCGGCAACTGGAATATAGAAGCCCTAAGCCAAGACACGTTTAGTTTTGGAACAGACGACAACAATGCACATGTACAACCCGATGGCACATATCACTATCATGGTATGCCAGAAGGCTTTGTAGCAATGCGAGGTGGCAATAGCACCACTATGACTCTAATAGGCTGGGCAGCAGATGGCTTTCCTATATATGCACGTTACGGCTATTCAGACTCAAGTGATGCAACTTCAGCCCTAACCGCAATGACCGGTAGCTACCAACATATAACAACCGTAAGCGCAAACCGCCCTTCTACCGATATATACCCATTAGGTACATTTGCACAAGATTGGGAATACGTAGCAGGCTCTGGTGATTTAGATGAATGTAATGGCCGCGTTGGTGTAACGCCTGAGTTTCCTGATGGGATATACCACTACTACGCAACAGACACTTACCCGTTTTTTCAACGCTGTGTTAAAGGCGAAGTTTAGTTAGGAGTAAGCTATGCCTTATATAAAAAGAGGTCTACTGAGTATGACTACTTTGGGTTTGTTGATTATGCCAAATTTAGCAAACGCGCATTTAATGGTTGCAGATCACGGTACGCTGAATTTTGTTGATAATAACGTGTTTATTGTGCTTTCAATCCCTATGTCGGCTTTTAAAGGGGTTGATGAAGATAAGGATGGCAAAGTATCAATAGTTGAGTTTAATGCTCATAAAAAACAAATAAGTAAGCGAGTTAAAAAGAACGTTTATTTAGCAGATCATCAGTATAAATTTACTATTGACGGACTTTTACTAAACCCAGAAGCGTCGCATACACATAAAAGCGACAATATAGACCAAGTAACCATTACTGGGCGCTACTCTTTGCCCAGTAAATTAACTAAAGTTAACTTTAACGTTAAGCTATTTAGTAACAATGAGCACAAGCAGCATTATCAAATAACAGCGACTAATAAAACGCAAAAACTTACTCATCAATTTGAGCTAACACCAACGTCGCCCTTTAGTAAGGTGTTTTAATAATTAGTAATACTTACCTAATAATTAAGTGGCAAAGAGTACAAGTTAAACAAACTTATGCTCTTTTTTTATCTTTGTCTTTTCATTCAGCACTCTTAATTTAAGTACTTTCTATAAAGATACAAGCTTAGGATTTTTAGGAAAGTAATGCTCTTCTTGCTGCTCACATAAACTAAACTCACGGGTGTTTTTATATGGCAGCTTCATAAAACCCGCAACACCAACGTCCGTAATGTTTACCGCGTATTGCATAAGTTTATTTAGCAAACGTTTAAACTCAACCTCTTTACTCGAATCGAGTAAGCGGTAGTAATGGTGAATCTTCATTCTGTCGGGCAGTGCTTCAAAAATAATACACCCCGTATGATGAATTTGGTTAAGCTCAAATACGCACTTAATAACTTTTTTAGGTAGCTGTAGTTGCTCATCAGGGTCTTTACCGTCTTCAAAGTATGAATGCGGGCGGGTTATGTCGTTTACCTTCATGCTTACAACTTCGTATTCAAGCTCTGGTAGGCTATCAAACTTAAATGCACCCGTGCCATCTCGCTCTAATTGAATGGTTTTACGGGCATCAAACAAACAACACTTAAATAACCCTTTTTGATTAATCGCTTGCGCAAGCATCACCGTGTTATTAATCGCATCACTAAACGCATCACCCAATGATTCGTCATGCATAATTAAAGACGATTCAACAAACATCGACTCATCCTTCCAATGAAAACTGAGCCCACCAACAACAGGGTATTTAGCTAATCGGCTTATTGATGCTAAAAATGCTTTTTCGTTATCGCCTGTATCAAACAAAAACTCTTTATAATAACGGTCAAGTTGCGCGTCGTTTATATCTAGTAATTGCTGATTATGATCGGCCTGGCGTAAAAACTGTTTTCGTGAACTATATACCACCGTGTCGGGCTGCTCGGCCTTGCCATACCAAAAAGGAATATCTGCTTTTTTTTGTTTTTTATCAAGCTCAGGTAAGTACGCTTTAGCCATAGTTGTAATATTACGCATAAAGTAATCACCGGCACCATCACGTTGTGCCTTACTTTTAGAAAGCATGCCATCAATAACTTTAGCCAGTTCTTTTGGGAGCCCTAAGCTGCTTGCAGGGATGGCTTGCGCACCAAAGCGACACGACTGCGCCGACGCTAACGCATACAACGTAGCGGCTACACCTTGTTCGTCAAATCGTGGGGATGACTGCTCCCCCGACATTTGTGCTTCACCAATAAAGTACACATCGCCCATACGAGCATTAGTTGTACTTAAATCGCCCGACATTAAATCCATAAAGTTACTCGCAACAGGGTTACCATCGCTATCGAGCTGTGCATACACAGAGCTTCCCCAATCCACTAACGACAGCGCATCAGTGTTTGCATCCCAAACAAGGTTTGAAGGCTTTATATCGCCATGCACTATAGGTTGTGGGCTAATGCCGTTTTTGTGGCTGCGTAAATCAATTAATACATTACGTAACCTAACAGCTAGCGCCATTATTTGCGCGGCACTAAAGCGCCCTGTTTTAAGCGATACTTTTTCAAGGTCCTCTCCAATGGCGCGCGCCATCATTAAAATCCCTTGTTTTTTAATTCGCTCGAATGCATAAAAGGTAGGCACTAAGGGGTTATTAATTTGCGAAAGCATATACGCTTCGTCTTCTAGGCGGTCACGTACACTTTGGGCAAGCGTAATACGCGAAAACTTAAATACCCAAGGTAAGCCGTTATCGTCATCACCTGCAAACACAAAACCAAAAGCACCTGAACCAATCATTTCAACGTTTTTGTAGCCCAGCAGTGTTAGCTGCTTAATACAAATATTAAGCCACTGGCGGTGTTTTTTAGCATCGCGGTGCGAAAGCAAATAAACAGATTGCTCTTCGTTGATATAAAAGTTGCGGATTTCTTTGGCTTTCAATACAGGTACTCAAACTTATAAAACTAACCAATTATTAGTTTTATGTAATGAGATTACAATAGGTTAAATAAGAGTTTTGAAATCGTTGAATAAAACAGCGCTAAAATAGCGCCAGAACAGTAAATTTAATTGTAAATGTTAAAGCTCAAAGTAAGCTTTTACAATGAACTGTATATAAGTACAGTTCATTGCTTTTTGCTAACTTTTAATAACACGAAGCTGCTTAATTGATGACACAGCTATGTGCGTTTGATAATAATATTTATTAGTGGCTCTACCACGGCTCATAAAATCGATAGTTACTCGTTTAGCTTCGCCTGTTACTTCTATTGTTTTATCAATAAAAAAGGTGTCTGCTGGTTGTCCGTATTTACTTTGAAGCTCTGCTACCACATTAGGCTGTATTGATATCGTAATAGAACGCCTATCTCGATAATCAGTTTCGGTATTTAAATACAACCAACTCCCCTGAGCTCCCGCCGCTTTAATATGAAACTGGTAAGTGCCAGCAACACCCTTAGGTGCACTTTGCTCAGTTAAAGCGATAAGGTTCATATTTCCAGCCGTACTTTGGCTCATTTCAATTTTATGGGGAACAGAACTACATGCACTAAGCGTTAGCACACTTAGTAAGGCTAGATATTTCAAGACACAATTTCCTTGTTTTTTACACCAATTCGCATAATTAAGTAATCTATTTTGAGACAAGAAAATCGTGTTGATAACAAAGCAAAAATTTCGTTATTGAGTTGTTCTATATCAAAAATTTTTAATGCAGTTAGCGATTTAATCCCTTAAATTGATTAACTATTATTGAGAATTGGTATTATGCATTATTAAAAATATGTAGCGTTAATGATACCACTTTATGCAGCCATGTTTCTATAATCAATCCAAACAATTAGTTAGCGGGTATTAAGGTGCATTGCGCTGAGAAGGAGCTGTTTTAAAGCTTTTTAGCAAACTTTGTGGGTCAACCACCTCGGTATGCTCTTTAGCAGCCTGCGCCCACCATATTAGTTGGCCAAACGTGCGTGAGAAATAATTAAACCACGATGATTGACTCTCTCCTGCGACAGGTTTGCCATCCTCACTAAACACATCTTGCGCTTTTGGCACGTGGATCATAGCCGATACCGGCAAACAGCCAAGTTCAGATAAAAAAGTACGCATGCTAATGGCAGCTCTTACGCCACCCCACTGTCCTGCTGAGTAAGTTACTATTGCACTTGGTTTATACGAAAATAGTGAGCTACCAAAATGATTAAGTAAGTCAGCGAGGGCTGGACTCATGCTGTGATTGTACTCAGGGCTAATCATTATATATCCATCTGCGGCTTTAATTTTATCAGCTAATAGAGTGAGTTCTGTAGGTGCATTACTTTTAGCGTATGCAAAGTGTGGTTTAAATACGTTTTCGCTAGGAAAGTCCAACGTATCAATTAGCTCAAACTCATGATCGCCAAAATGCTCTGTTAAGCATTCTATACAAGCCCTAGAAACCCTTAAGCCTAAGCGAGCTGGTTTTGGTGGTGTACTATCGCGTACCGTGCCTAAAAATACTAAAAACTTCATATGTAATTCTCAACTGTATTTGAACGATAGCTAAACACTAACATTTTTAGTTATTGTGTATTACACATACGCATTGTTTATTGATTCAAAACACAATAATAATTAAATTTAAAACTGAAATTTAGCAACAACCGCGCCGTTAAACATATTTCATCGTGTGTTAAATTCACTCGCTTGCATACTTTTTACACATTTGGCCAGTAATATGCCACAGTATAAGTACGCTAAAACCTATACCGAAAAGGATACAGTAATGGGCTTAAAAAATTATAGCGCATGTGCAATCATTGTTACCGCAACAGCTTTAACTCTAAGTGGTTGCAACGACTCATCTAGTAACAAAAATACCGAGCAAGTCAGTAGCCCACTTAGTGAGCCGCAAAAAGCGAATCAATCAATAAACCTATCTATGTTCAAACAAGAGGCTTTTATTACAGAGCCTAAAATTGTTGATTGTGAAACCCAGCAAGGTACTAAAACAACCTGTTATGAGTTTACTACATCAGGTGCACCCGCAGGCAGAGAGCCTGGCCCATTTTGCCCTCGCAGCACAACAGACGGAGCTGATGTATCAGGTACTTGGTTTGATAAACAAGGTAAAGGAGAGCTAGTCGACTTAACTGGCGACTTTATTCTTAAGCTAGATGAATACTACGGCGATGAAAAATGGGTATTGTATGACGCAAAAACAAATAAAGTTCGTTATACAGCAACAAAAGAATCTTGCTCAGGTGCTGCACGCCCAGATGTAGAAGAACAATACAAACAAAATTGTATTGAATGCGAGCTATCTTATTTAGAAGATAACTTTTCGCTTACATATTTAATTCCGACTACACCCATAGTGAGTAAAAAATCCAGCCGATTACATACCGTGGGCATAGCGCTTGATGGTACTGAACTTTCAGGCCCTGCACCTATAAATGCTATTTTAGGCAGTTATACAATTGCAGCATTTGACGACTGCGGTGGGCATATTAACCTGCACCAAGGTTATCACTATCATTCAACAACAGGATGTACCAATTCAGCTCCAAATACTGACGGACACGCCCCTTTAATAGGTTATGCCGTTGACGGTTACGGTATTTACGCAATGAAAGATGCACAAGGCAATGAAGAGTCACTCGGCGAATGCCGTGGTATAACAGATGAAACCAGAGGCTATCATTATCATGCTGCCAGCCCGAGCGAAAATTTGTTTATTGGCTGCCTTCATGGTGAGTCAGTAAGAGCAGCAGGTGGCCCGCCGCCAGGCAATAAACCACCACCAAAGCATTGAGAAAATTATGACTATTAAATATAAGTCACTGTTTGTTTTACTTGCTCCTTCATTATTACTTTTAAGTGGTTATGCGGCAGCACATTCTCAGCCACTTAATCAAATAGCAGTGAAAGCATGCTTTGAAAAGCAAAAGTCACAATCGTGTAAGTATCAGGGTGGGCATAACGACTTATATATAGGAAGCTGCCAATATATGGCTGATGACTTAATGTGTGTTCGTAACCAACCCATTCAAAAAGTTGATAACAAAGAAAGTAAAACGAATGACAGCAATGACAGCCACGAACCTAAAAATAAGCAGCATAATAGTAGTTTATAAATTAATAGTTAAGAGTTGTGGGTTTTTTATTATACCAATTCGCTTAATTAAGTGATCTATTTTGAGGGTAGAAAAACGTGTTGATAGCTAGGCAAAAAATTCGCTATTTGGTTGTTCTCGGCAATTGCTCCTGCATTGCTCTTCCTTCTGCATCCATGCAGTCGTAAATGAAAGTTTTTTAACACAGGTAGCGACACGTTTAGCCCCGCAAAATGATTAAGTATTATTGCGGATTGGTATTAGGTGCAGTAAATTTACTGCACCTAATTAATTTAAACTGTTTCGATTAGTATTGATAACTTAGCCCTACACCACCCCAAAATATATTTCGAAGTGTCTCGTCACCTACAAAGCGTTTTTCATCTTTATTAACTGCAATGCTATAGCTTGTATATGTGTATAAGGCTAACTGATTAAAAAGCTGATACGACAAGTTTGCAGTAAACTTTACGTTGTTAATTCCGTTGTGCCCATCATTAACATACCCCGCATTAAACCCCACGCCCGATTGAATATCTACTGATAGTAAATCGTTAATATAAAAATCTTTTTTTACTGCCAGCTCCAAAAATGTACCGCTGGCATCAAATGAATGATAAACACTACTTAACAACTGAATATCGTCTGCATAAAAATACGCAAAGTCGAGGCTTAGCTCATTATCGTGAGCATCAATGCCTTCTTCACGAGCTTTAATATAGTTATAACCTACATACATCTCTATCCGCTCAGATAAGTGAGCGGTATAAATAGCATTTAAATTAAGCTCTGAATAATCACTACTAATACCTTTTGCCGCCCAAGGGATCACCGCAAAGTTTTTATAATTAAACTCAGTAGCAATTGATGTAATACCATTACCGGCAAGGTTATCTCGACCTTCGGTTACATATCGGCTTTCCCATAATGGGTGGATATGTAAATCAAACTCTTTATTTTTATAATTTACGTCAGTATTAGTATGCTTAATATTTCCGCCTACACCCACTTCAAGCTCTTGATAGTGCTCTTGTGTTTTTGCTTGTGCGTAAGCTGTATTTACTCCCGCTAGAGTCGTAATAACAAATACATATTTTAAATAGTGAGTCATTTATTAAGTCCAAAACCATCATAAATGGTAAAAAGTGGCGCATAGTATTGTTATAAAACGTATTAGCGCAATAAATGGATGCACATTTATTGTTTTATTTATTAGATTTTAAAGTATTTACTAAGTATTACCCATAAACTACAAGTTGCAATTAGCTCGGATTTCAACCAACAAACCAAAGCTATATACGCACCGAGCAATGCTCTAGCTGGTACTTAATTTAATAGTTAAAATGATAGTTATAGTACTCACGGTGAGGTGTTCCCTATTGCAAAAACAGGAAAGTATAAGTAGGAAGTGTAAAAAAGTGCGGTAAAGGGGAAAACTATAAGCAGCAATAATTCATTAAGCTGCTTATTATTCTTAAAATAATTAACCTAATTTGTTAGCCAGTTTAGTGACTCAAATAAGCCATAACGGCAATGAGTGCAAAGTAAAAACAAAAACCGAGTAAGAAGATTAAGTCGACTCTTCTAGCTTTACTCGCTTTATAAGATGCAAAATCCTTAAACTCGCTTTTATACTGCCCAAACGTTACCACTTTTACTAGCAGCCACCCGGTCGAGTAAAACAAAAAGCTCAAACCCGTTTCAACTATTAGCCAAATAAAAATTTCAAACGCAATACTCATAATTTATATCCATTACTTTGCTATGAAAAAACTATATCAATTAGTTATTTAAATTGCAGCCGATTAAGCTAACTAAGGTGTAACAGTAAATTTCGTTAAACCTATTAGTTGTCCTGACTCAGTAATGACTTTAACTTGCCATTTACCAACAGAGTCTTTAGGAAAGTTTACCTTGTGAGTCCATGCTCTATAACCAAGTTCTCGCCCACCGTTTATATTTAACGTAATTCGATCAACCTCTTTTTTATTATGTATCCATACATGAAATATTTTTTCGTTTAAACCTCTTGGCGCTTTAACAGCCGTCCAACTATATAAACCTTGATGGTGTAGCGTATAAGAATCTAACTGCTTAATGCTCCCTACAGGCTTTTTATGCTGTAAATCAACCTCATGAGCTAACGTAATATCGGTTAATCGCAGTGCTGCAGGCGGCACGTAGCTTCTTAATTGCCAAATAGACGCGCTTAAGGCACATAAAATCACTACAAGAATAGGAAAACGCCACCAGCGTGCATTAGGCATTAAATTGTTTAAACTCGGTAGAGTAACCACTACAGCCGTTACAAGAGCTGCGGCTAAACTTTGGCTAGTAGTCAAATTTAATAAAATAGGCAGCGTAACAAGCAAAACAACGAATAAAGCAAAGTTATGAAAAACAGTAAATAACGTGCGGTTTCTGGCAAGTTTTTTGTAATAAAATGGGTCGATTACCGATATAAGTGCACACAAAGCAATGAGGGAAGTAAAAATTGCTTGAGGATGATCCCACTGCGTAACCGCTAAAAAAAATGGCAACGCAAAAAATAGGCTTTCTTGTTGCACCATTTGCAGAGCAAAACGCATTACATTAGGAGATACAGCCACACCAAATTTTTCTTCAACTTTGTCACGTAGCCAGTTATCAATAATCAGCCATAGCCAACTAACAAGCAAAAATATGGCAATAAATTGCGAAAAAGACTCTTTTCTATCTACCAGTGCAAAGCTAGCAACACCCGACAAAAATGACATCACAGCCAATAATCCAGGCCGCTTTTGCATTGCGCTTATAAATTTAGCAATTATATTTTTACAATAATCCATTTATGAGTATTTCCGCACGGGTATGTACTTTATTATTTTTATTCAGAATATGATTAGTTTAACCAAGTTTAAATGAACAGCAGATAGATGGGCTTAAAACTAGCCATTTAACAGTTGATTACAAAAACAGCGATTAAATAGCATCATCCTAAAAAGTAGGTTGTTTTTACTTATTTAAGCTCAGCGCAATTAAATAAAAGATCGGCATAGCGGTCCATTGGTACATTTATTAATTTTTGTAACGCGTGAGCTTTGGCCAGTAACTCATCTTGATTGAATGAAGGCATTGTATTATTAAAAGCAAAAACAATTTTATTGCCACCTTCAATTACAAAACTAAGAATTTTTCCTGCAAACTCTTTATCAAGCAGTTGGTCAAATACCTCTCTTTGCCCAACTTTGGTATGGCAAATATTAAGAACGAGTACACCATCAAAAGTGAGCGCATTTTTACAATCACGTAAGTATGATGATTGCACTTGGTCTGACT
This sequence comes from Pseudoalteromonas sp. Z1A6, assembly GCF_011378745.1. Taxonomy (NCBI): domain Bacteria; kingdom Pseudomonadati; phylum Pseudomonadota; class Gammaproteobacteria; order Alteromonadales; family Pseudoalteromonadaceae; genus Pseudoalteromonas; species Pseudoalteromonas sp. Z1A6. The sequence goes on along the minus strand of NZ_WTKW01000025.1, from coordinate 3,345 downwards.
CCATCCCCTCTGAGCTATATAGATCAGAAAAAATCACGTCCGTTTTTATCTGCGTTTTTTTCATATAATTTGCCGCATTATCAATATGAATAAACAAACGTTCTGACACAGGAACTTCAAAATATTTTATAGCCATATCAGCAACGGCTTTACGGTATTCAACGGTATGTATAGTCAGTGCGGGAAACGCATGATAAAGACTTTTTGCTATAGAGCCCGCCCCAAGTCCCATTATCATCGCGGTTTTTAAGTGCGGTATAAAAAAAAGCGCAGCCATCATAGCTTGCGTATAAGCTAAGCTTAACCCGTTAATATTATTTAATTTGATACAGCTTTGATAAATTTTCCCGTCAAAGCTGAGAATAAGATTCTTTTTTGTTTGATATACATAAACCGGGCCATGCTCATCAGTAACTGATGCAATACAAGTGCCTTTGATATCCACGAATACTCGATAGGTGAGGTGATGAAAAATAAGTATAACTTACTTAACGTACTGACATTGTTATTAATATGATTTATAGCGCTTTTATTAATACCTAAGTGCTATGCAGTTATTAAGAAGCCTGTTTACCTTTTAATACTAGACTAGCAGAAGTAACTACTTTTATAGCTAACTTAAGCTTAAATAGTCATAACATTTACTATAAACAACGATGTAAACAGCTAAAAGCTTAGCTAATACACTGTTATAGCTATAAAAAACTTCTTTGAATATTCCTCATGTTCAACATGAATAAAGTGCACACCGAAATAAAGGAAGTCTAAACGGCTGAACATCCATCCTTTATTTCTATCGATTCATGCTTAATTGTCATCAATTACTAAGCAATCACATCTAACAATAATGATTAATGAATATGACTCATGTTTTATGTGAAATTAAACCGTTTTTCTTCATATACCAATCAACGTATAAATTACTCATCCCTTAGCGCTAAACACTATTACTAACAACTTAAAGCCGCTGAATAACAAAACCAGCACAGTAAGTTGCAAGGTTAATAAAGCGCAGAGCATCAATCAGGTTTAAATTATAAATTGGATATAAACACGATGAAAAAAGATTTTACATTTAATATTAAGAGCGTTTCACTCGATGAAAATTATCATCCATCAACTAATACGCGTATCACAACCAACTTTGCTAATTTAGCCAGAGGTGAATACCGCAAAGCAAACTTGCGTAACGCCTTAAACATGATTAACAACCGTTTTAATGCCCTAGCCCATTGGGATAACACCAAAGGTGAGCGTTATGCTGTTGAGCTTGAAATTATATCTGTTGAGATAGGTATTGAAGACGGCGGCGAAAGCTTTCCATCAATCGAAATATTAAAAACAAATATTGTTGATCATAAAACTAATAAGCGCATTGAAGGCATTGTAGGAAACAACTTTTCATCGTATGTGCGCGACTACGACTTTAGCGTACTCCTACAAGAGCACAATAAAGGCAAGCCTCAATTTAGTATTCCAGATGACTTTGGGGTTTTACATGGCAAGCTATTTCAGTCATTCGTAAATTCGGATACATACAAACAAAACTTTAAAAAGCCACCGGTTATATGCCTGAGTGTGTCAGATAACAAAACCTACAACCGCACCGAAAACCAACATCCGGTACTTGGTGTTGAATACGAGCCAAATGAATCGTCTTTAACTGAGCAATACTTCAAAAAAATGGGCTTGCAGGTACGTTACTTTATGCCATTAAATAGTGCAGCGCCTTTAGCATTGTTTTTCTTTGGTGATTTACTGAATGATTACAGCAATCTTGAGCTTATAAGCACCATTAGTACAATGGAAACGTTTCAAAAAATCTACAGACCAGAGATTTATAATGCCAACGCAACAGCGGGTAAATCATATAAACCAAACTTAAAAAACTTGGATCATTCACTAACGCAAATTGTGTATGACCGAGAAGAGCGCGGCAAGTTAGCAAACGAGCAAGGCAAGTTTGCACAAGAGCATTTTATCAAGCCATACCAAACGGTTCTTGAGCAATTCTCTAGTAGCTATCTTTCATAACACTTGATAGTAACAACCAATAATAACGAAAAATAACGCGCTTAACGCTACGTTTAATAATTAACTAAAATATACGGCATTATTTATTATGAAAAAATTATTACCAACCTCTACCGCGGGCAGTTTACCTAAGCCTTTATGGCTTGCAGAGCCAGAAACTCTTTGGTCACCTTGGAAATTACAAGGTGATGAATTAATTGAAGGCAAACACGACGCCCTACGTTTGTCATTATTCGACCAGCAACAAGCAGGCATTGATATTGTTAGCGATGGCGAGCAAACAAGGCAGCATTTTGTAACTACATTTATAGAGCACCTAAATGGCGTTGACTTTGAAAAACGTAAAACAGTAAAAATTCGTGACCGGTACGATGCAAGCGTACCCACCGTTGTGGGCCCTGTTAGCCGTCAAAAACCTGTGTTTGTCGAAGACGCTAAATTTTTACGCAAGCAAACCAAGCAACCAATAAAATGGGCATTGCCAGGCCCAATGACCATGATCGACACGCTTTACGACGACCACTATAAAAGCCGTGAAAAACTAGCGTGGGAATTTGCCATAATTCTTAATCAAGAAGCCAAAGAGCTAGAAGCCGCAGGCGTTGATATCATCCAATTTGATGAGCCCGCGTTTAACGTATTTTTTGATGAAGTAAACGACTGGGGAATTGCCTGTTTAGAGCGCGCAATTGAAGGGCTTAAATGCGAAACCGCCGTGCATATTTGCTATGGCTACGGTATTAAAGCCAATACAGATTGGAAAAAAACACTAGGAAGCGAATGGCGACAGTACGAAGAAGCATTCCCTAAGCTGCAGCAATCTAATATCGATATTATTTCACTAGAGTGCCATAACTCCCATGTACCAATGGATTTGCTAGAACTTATTCGCGGTAAAAAAGTAATGGTAGGCGCTATTGATGTAGCAAACCATACTATCGAAACGCCAGAAGAAGTAGCTAATACGCTACGTAAAGCACTGCAATTTGTAGATGCCGACAAACTCTACCCGTGTACAAACTGCGGCATGGCTCCCCTACCTCACCATATTGCTAACGGCAAACTAAATGCCTTAAGTGCTGGGGCTGAAATTATAAGAAAAGAGTTATTAGATAAGAGTTATTAGATAAGAACTTGGAAAGTAGCTTTAAAACACAAATTGTAAACGATTAAAGCTGGCGCATCATGTCATGATCAAACCTATAAACATGGTGCGCTAGTTAAAATTTACTAAAGAACAAAGATTAGGTTAGATACTTAATTATTTTTTATTAAAAAGCTCTAGACTGTTTTTTGAAAAATCGATAACAG
>NZ_WTKW01000249.1:0-6391 GCF_011378745.1 Pseudoalteromonas sp. Z1A6 | reverse complement strand
ATTAAAAATACCCATAGTTAAGAGCAAAGCAACTGACTTGTAATCAATAGTCTGTATAAGTTATCCGTTCGACTAGGTTAGTCGGCACCATTTATTCAAAAGCCTCGCTTATAGCGGGGCTTTTCTGTTTCTATATGTCTAATACCAATCCGCAATAATACTTAATTAATTTGAGTGATTAAACCTGACGCTAACTGCGTTAAAAATTTCTGATATAGAGCAACTAAATAACGAAATTTTTGCCTTGTTATCGACACGATTTTCTTACCTCAAAATAGACCACTTAATTAAGCGAATTGGTATAATCTCTTAGACACACTACAAAAAGTTAATTTTTTATTATTAAAAATTGCTGATCATTTGCTCATTTTTACCGTATAACTGGCTATTATGTTAGTTCATCGCTAGCTATGTAATGTTATGTAAAGTAGGTTGAGCAAAAGTTGCCAAAGTGCTTGAATTACGTTCATAAATAGCAGTAATTTAGGTTTAATTATGATTTGGCAATGCAAGCCAACCCTATTGGCAATTAGTGTGATGCTGCTTAGCGGCTGTGCGAGTGATTTTAACTCGTCGCAGCGCATGCAAGCGCCTAATAATATGCCACAGCAATGGCAGCAAGAAGCATCAAGCTCGGTATTAAAAGTACAAGAGCAATGGCTTACACAACTACAAAACCCTACGCTTAACAAATTTGTACAACAAGCACTTAAAAACAACCAACAGCTTTTACAAACTAGTTACGATGTAGAAATTCAAAAACAACAGCTTATAGTATCGGGTGCTGCGCTTTGGCCTAGCCTCGATTTATCAACGCGTACTAGCCGTAGTAAAGACAACCGCCCAGTGAGCTACGATAACGCAAGCTCCGTAAGTTTAGATTTAACATACGAAGTTGATTTATGGGGTAAGCTATCTGATTCAAAACGCGAAGCTAATCTTAACTACTTAGCGCAGCAGGCAAGGTTTGAGCAAGCTAAACAACAGCTTGTGGCTGATGTGGCAACAGGTTGGTTTGATGTTGTAACATCGCAACAACTACTCGATTTATTTAAACGCAGAGAAGCGAATGCCCAGCAAAGCCTTGATATTATAGAATCGGGTTACCGCCAAGGTATAAACGAAGCACTCGATGTTTATCTTGCCCGTAATGAGCTCAATACTGAGCGCGCTCGTATTGCGACTCAAACAGCGAACCTATCGGCCTCAGCACGCGTACTAGAACGTTTGCTAGGTGAATACCCAAAGGGTGCCATTACTGCTAGTAGCGACTTACCCGTTATTAATACCGATATCCCACTAGGCTTGCCTTCTGAACTTATAACACGTAAACCTACGCTGCGAGCAAGTTGGTATGAACTTTTAGCCACCGACGCTTCACTTGCGTATGCGCACAAGCAACGCTTTCCAAGTTTAGATTTAACAGCTTCTTTAAGTGATAGCACCGACAGAGTAAGCGACTTGTTTTCTCCATCAAGTCTTGCATGGTCGTTATTAGGTAGTATTTCGGCACCACTTTTTGAAGGCGGACGCTTAAAAGCGAACGAAGAAATAGCGCGCCTTAATACTCAAAAGCAAGAGCAACTTTATTTGCAAACGCTTTACGATGCATTTGGTGATGTAGAGAATGCGATTTCACAGCAGCAGTCTCTTAAATCACAATATAGCAGCACCCTTGAGGCGCAAGAAAACGCACTTGCAGCAGAGCAGTTGTCGTTTGAGCAATATCAAAGTGGCTTGGTAACTTACACTACGGTGCTTGACGCACAAGATAGGTCTTTCGATGCACAAAGCTCCTTAATCGACATTAAAAACCAATTAATAGCTAACAGAATTAACTTACACGTTGCCCTTGGTGGTGATTTTGCAAAGCCCTCAAGTGAACTAAAGAGCAATAATGATGAAAACTAAAACAGCAAAAATTATTATTCCAGCGGTGGTTATTATTGCCACTATTTTAATTGTTATGTTTATTAAAGGTAATCCGCCAGAGGCTAAACGCTTTGGCTCACCTCCTAAAGCATCAATAAGTGTGGCTGCGCTTGAGCTTAAACCACAAAATTACCAAGTGATGATTGATAGCTACGGTACGGTAAAACCACGTACACAAAGTTTATTAGTTGCTCAGGCATCTGGGCAAATAATTGAAGTAAGTGATGACTTTAGAGAAGGTGGCTTTTTTGAAAAGGGCGACGTACTTTTAAAGCTAGACGATAGAGATCATCAAGCTGAAGTTAAATCTGCTCAAGCCAATTTATTAACGGCAGAGCAAGGCTTATTAGAAGAAAAAGCGCGTGGACAACAAGCTATTACTGATTGGAAACGCCTTGGCGGCTCAAATCAGGCAAGCAGCCTAGTACTGCGTGAACCACAACTTGCAGCAGCCGAAGCAGAAGTTTTATCGGCTCAAGCAGTACTTGAAAAAGCCATGCTTGATTTAGAGCGCACTAAAGTAACCGCGCCATATGCGGGTCGTATACTTAGCCGTAGTGTTGATTTGGGGCAAGTTGTTACTAACAATACCCAGCTTGCCACTATTTACGCAATCGACAGCGTAGAGATCCGCCTACCGATTAAAAATAAAGATCTTCCGTTCGTAAATTTACCAGAGCAATATCGTGATGGCGCCAAAAATCAAGCAGGTTCAATTGTTAAATTTACCTCTGACTTAGTGGGTGAGCAAACGTGGCAAGGGCAGCTAGCGCGTACCGAAGGTGCTATAGATGAAGGTGCACAACAGCTTTACGTAGTTGCTAAAATTAACGACCCATATAAAGCAACGGCTAATAACCAGTACCCAATAAAAATAGGGCAATACATAAAAGCGCAAATTACCGGTAAAACAGTTCCTAACGCACTTATAATCCCTAACAGTACAATATATCAAGGGACGTATGTTTATGTTGTTGAAGAGGGTGTACTTAAGCGTAAAGACATTACACTTGCTTGGCAAAATGCGACACAAGCGATGATAAAAACGGGATTAAATCCAAATGATAAACTGGTTATTACTCCACTAGGGCAAGTGAGTTCTGGTACTCAGGTAAGTATTTTAGGCGAACAAAGCACAGAGCAACCTAAAAGCCGAGGAGCTAATGGGCAAGGCAAAGGAAAGCGCCCGACGCCAGAGCAGCTTGAGCAAAAAGCAAAAGAGCAGGGTATTAGTGTTGAAGAGCTAAAAAAACGCCGCGCAGCAAAGCAAGGAGATAAGCCATGATCGCTTGGTTTGCCAAAAACCATGTTGCTGCTAACTTATTGCTAGTAACGCTGTTACTGTCGGGACTTTTTAGCTTATCAAGCAAAATACCGCTTGAGGTATTTCCTTCATTCGAAACTGACATGATAAGCGTAAATGTAAGTTTGCGTGGTTCAACACCAGAGGATGTAGAGCAAGGTGTAACTATACGAATAGAAGAAGCAGTGCAAGATTTAGAGGGCATAAAGCAAATATTTAGTCGCTCTTCTGAAGGTTCAGGCTCTGTGACAATAGAAGTGGAAAGCGGTTACGACCCTCGTGAGCTTTTAGCTGATATAAAAAGTCGTGTAGACGCAATTAACACTTTTCCAGCCGATGCTGAAAAGCCGATAGTAGCGCTTGCTGAGCGAATTCGTGAAGTTATCGCGGTTACCGTATCGAGTGACTATGGCGAAAAAGAAACCCGCGAATACGCAGAAACAGTACGCGATCAAATCCTACGTTTACCTAATGTAACGCAGGTAGAGCTAAGTGGCGTTCGTGATTACGAAATAGCCATTGAAGTAAGCCAAGATATTCTTCGTCAGTACGATTTAAGCTTGGCACAAATATCGAGTGCTATTTCAAACTCAAGCTCAGATATTTCTGCTGGTAACTTAAAAACAGAAGGCGGGGACGTACTTATAAGCTCTAAAGGGCAAGCATATCGTAAAGATGAATTTGCCAGCATTGTTGTTAAAAACCAAGCCGATGGCACTATTATTCGCTTAGGCGATATAGCGACTATAAAAGATGATTTTGAAGAAACACCAGTACGTACTCGCTTTAATGGTAAGCAAGCTGCATTTATCGACGTATATCGAATTGGTCCACAAAGTGCGATTACAGTTGCTGACGATGTTAAAAACTACATAAAAGAGCAACAAAGCTCTCTCCCGCAAGGGTTTGAACTAAGTTACTGGGATGATGATTCGGAGCTGGTTAAAAGTCGTATTTCGACCCTTACTACCAATGCTTTACAAGGCGGTATTTTAGTACTGGCTTTACTTACTTTGTTTTTACGCCCTGCAATTGCATTTTGGGTATTTATTGGTATTCCGGTTTCGTTTATGGGCGCGTTTATAGCGATGCCTATTTTTGGCGTAACCCTTAATATTATGAGCTTATTTGGCTTTATATTGGTACTGGGGATTGTTGTTGATGACGCCATAGTTACCGGTGAAAACGTTTACACCCATCTAAAAACGGCTAAGTCGGGCGAGCAAGCCGCAATTTTAGGTACTCAAGAAGTAGCAACACCAGTAACATTTGGTGTGTTGACTACCGTTGCTGCCTTTTTACCTTTGGCCTTTATTGAAGGGGCGCGTGGTGCCTTGTTTGCACAAATACCGGTAGTGGTTATTCCGGTATTATTGTTTTCATTGATTGAATCTAAATTTGTACTACCAGCACATTTAAAATATATAAAACTACGCCACGAAAAAGGCGAACCTTCAAAGTTTGATGTTATTCAACAGCGTTTTGCAGATGGATTTGAAAACGCGATTTTAAAATACTATCAACCCACTTTAAATTTAGCACTGCGCCATAAATTGGCTTCGGTAAGCTTGTTTATTGGTGTATTTGTTATAATTTTAACCATGATCACCAGCGGTTGGACTAAGTTTGTATTTTTCCCGCGCATACCAAGCGAAACAGTCCGCGTTAACTTAACACTACCAACAGGTACACCGTTTGAAGTAACTAATAAATACGTAATTGACATGTCGCAAAAGGCGCAGCAATTACAAGAAAAATACCGCGACCCAGATACTGGCGAAAGCGTTATTTTAAATATATTAGCCACAACAGGCGGGCGTGGTGGTGTATCTAATTCAGGCTCTGTACGCTTTGAAATAACACCGGCTGAAAAGCGTGAATCAGACATAGGATCACGAGAACTTGCCAGCGAATGGCGCGATTTAATTGGTGTCATACCAGGCGCCGAAAGTTTAACGTTTAGAGCCGAAATTGGCCGAAGTTCAGACCCCATTGATGTTCAGCTTAGCGGCACTTCGTTGACTATTTTACAAGACGTGGCTGATCACATTAAAACCCGTTTATCGACCTATCCAACGGTATTTGATATTGCCGATAGTATGTCCGACGGTAAAGAAGAGTTACAAATAGAGCTTACGCAACAAGGTTTAGCGCTGGGCTTAAATAGAGTCAATGTAGCAGGACAAGTACGTAACTCGTTTTTTGGCTCGCAAGCACAACGTATTCAGCGAGGCAGAGACGATGTACGTGTAATGGTACGCTTACCTATAGATGAGCGCCGCTCTGTAGCTGACCTACAAAACATACTTATAAATACGCCTGATGGAGGCTCAGTGCCTTTATCGCACGTGGCAACACTTACTGCTGGGCAAAGTCCATCAACTATTAATCGAATAGACCGTTACCGCACATTAAACGTAACAGCCGATATCGAAAAAAATAATACCAACATGACCATACTGCAGGCTGACCTAACGGAGTATTTAGATGGGTTAATGCAGCAATATCCTGGAGTAGATTACAAACTAGAAGGTGAGGCTAAAGAGCAAAGAGAGTCGTTTGGTTCGTTGGCTTGGGCACTTGTGTTTGTATTTTTTATTATTTATGCGCTATTAGCAATACCGCTTAAATCTTACTTACAACCAATCATAGTAATGAGTGTTATTCCATTTGGCATGATAGGTGCTGTGGTAGGACATTGGATTATGGGAATGGACTTAACTATTATGAGTTTACTCGGTATGCTTGCGCTAACCGGGGTGGTGGTAAATGATTCGCTTGTACTCGTTGATTTTATTAATAAAAAGCGCAGTGAAGGTGGTAAAGTTCTCGATGCTATAAAAATTGCAGGTGCATCACGTTTTCGCCCTGTAATGCTAACTAGTTTAACGACCTTTATTGGCTTAATGCCATTGCTGTTTGAAAAAGCGACTCAGGCACAGTTTTTAATACCAATGGCGGTGAGCTTAGGGTTTGGGATTATTTTTGCTACCTTTATTACCTTATTGTTAGTACCAATAAACTACATGCTAATGGAGCGTTTTCAAGGTTGGTTTAAATAACTTCACTCTTAAATACGTGATTATTAAAGCTGTAGGTAAGCAATTACCTGCGGCTTTTTTATAAGCTAAAAAGTAATATTAGACAATTGAAGAT